>JAFDAM010000079.1 GCA_019313825.1 Deltaproteobacteria bacterium | reverse complement strand
CAAGAAAAAACGGATCTTGAGTCGGATTCATCCGAATAGTTAAGATGGCTTTAGCCTTAACGGGCGTTTACGCCCAGAACAACCTACCGGCTTTTAGCCGGTAAGTCATTGAGTGATATTGAAAATATTATAAAAGATTGAAAAATGAAAAGAGATGTTTTGGAAAAAAGATATTTTCGTTTTTTAGGTGAACTATCTGGTATGCTAATTAAGAAATAATATTTTAATCGGGTTTATTTAAGGTAGTGTGTATTTGGTCTCTGTTTTATATGCAGGCCCTGTTCGGTTGATGAGGGCTTTACGATGAATTGCGACAAATTATAAGGTTATCTCATATTGCTCCATGTGAAAATTTTTGTGGGCTATGATAATGATTCGTCTGTTTGTCCTTTTCTCCAGTTCCATGATAGATTGCTGTTCCTCTTCTTTGAGAACAGTATCGATTTCAGGGTTTACGCGGACGTATATGCTTCCATCATGTTCAGTGGGTGGAGATGACTCCCTTTCCAGGTCTCTGAATATCTCATAGCATATTGTCCTTTTCGATTTAATGGTCCCCCTACCTTCACAATACAGACAGGTCTCACTCAATAATCGGTTGAGGTTTTCCCTCGTCCTCTTCCTTGTCATCTCGATAAGTCCAAGTTCCGACATCCGGAGGATGTGAGTTTTGGCCTTATCCTTGCTCAATACCTCTTTCAGGGCCATGAAGACCCTTTCCCGGTTGTCCATCTTTTCCATGTCTATAAAATCAATGACGATAAGACCGCCTATATTCCTTAAGCGTAACTGGTAGGCGATCTCCTTAACCGCCTCGAGGTTTGTTTTTAAGATGGTCTCTTCCAGGTTTCTTTTACCCACGTAACTCCCGGTGTTTACGTCTATGGCTGCCAATGCTTCGGTCAGCTCAATTACTATATATCCTCCTGATTTAAGCCATATCTTATTCTCCAAGGCCCGAGAGATCTCCATCTCTATACCGTAAGTATCAAATATAGGATCGGTCCCGTCATCCAGTTCAACGGAATATCTCAATGTCGGGGCGAATGTTTCGATAAATTTCATAATGTGTTCATACTCTTCCTGAGAGTCTATGATAAGCCGGTCCACCTCACGGGTAAATAGGTCACGCACCGCCCTCAATGAGACCGTCAGGTCTTGATACAATAGTCCCGGGCTCGAAGTTTTTTCCATTCTCCCCTTGATATCGGCCCATAGTTTTAACATGAAATCCATCTCTGATTTCAATTTGTCTTTATCCGCCCCTTCACTTACTGTCCTTACTATAAAACCGGACTCATCAGGTCTGATATCCTGTATGATGCTTCTCAATCTTTCTCTCTCATCCTGGTCCTCGATACGTCGGGAGACGCCTATGTGGTTAACAGTGGGCATGAGAACAAGATGCCTGCCGGGCAGGGAGATGTAAGAGGTGAGACGCGCTCCTTTGGTACCTATGGGTTCTTTTGAGACCTGGACCATAATATCCTGGCCTTCGTGGAGTAGATCTTCTATATTAAACGAGATCTCCTTGATGGGCTCTGCCCCTGTTCCGTCAGAACTGCGGGATGAGACGTCGTCTCCATTATCAATACCATCCTGGAGCATCATCTGTTCCAGATCCATGATATCCTTATGGACGTCAGATACATATAGAAAGGCGGTCCTGTCACGACCGATATCGACAAAAGCCGCCTGCATCCCCGGCAGGACCCTTGCCACTCGGCCGCAATATATATTCCCCATAAGCTCCTGTCCGGTTTTTCTCTCAATATAGAGTTCCACCGCTACCCCGTTTTCAACGAGAGCTACCCTGGTTTCATGGGGTCTGGTATTGATGATTAGTTCGTTTGCCATAGGGAACTTTTTTTAAAGTGAACTAAAGTGTCAAAGGCGCCTACTTCCAACTTCGAACTTCGAACTTCTTCTACTCTAACCCATAACCTGTTTAGTCTTCAATATTTTTAAACCTTCTATATTATGATCGCTGAGTCGAAAGACACCCTTGATAATATCTATCGGCTTTAACGCGGGGCCGGGAACATGCCTGATAACCAGATCCAGGGAGTAGGGTGGAATAAGGTCAATGGATTTCACTAGGGATCTGGCATCAATCTCCTGCTCTGCTTTCTTGGTCTTTTTAATGATCGGGAAGCAATCTGAATTTATAAACAGCTCCAGATCGTTCCGGTCTATTTTCAGTCCGTTCATTGTTATATGGAAATGGCTCTCCACCAGGTTGGGTTTTTTCCGCTCCCTGCAGATATCTTCCATATGGATGACACTGACGCCATATGGAAGTTGCCGGGCGATCTTTTCTTTTGCCCTAGTGATGGGCATGGTCTCGTACAGTTCAATATCGACAGTCTCATGAATGCTTTCCGTGCCCACGGGTAAGGCGGAGGTAAATGAGATTTTGGGCATAGGATGATAACCCTTTGAAAAAACAATATTCAGGCCGGCCCTCTTTAATGCCCTGATAAAGACTCGAGCAAGCTCCAGATGACTGAGATGCCTTGCATGGTCGGTCTTTGAAAAGGTTATTCGATATTTTTTTATATCAGCGTGCAAATAATCTGAAGAGGGTTTTTCCATCCTTGAAGGTGGTGCCCAATCCTTACAGAGTATCGGATCTACGTCTTTGTGATCGCACACGCCGCATTCAATGCATTTTTCTCGACAATCCGGCGTGATTTTTCCCTCAAGGGATCTTTTCCACTCCTTTTTGAGGTAACCTGTTGTAACACCGGATCTGATATGGTCCCAGGGCAGGACCTCATCCATTGGTCTTGATCGGTAAAGATAGAATTCGGGATCCAGTCCCGTACTCTCAAATGCGGTTTTCCAGATATCCATTCTGAAATGATCTCCCCATGCGTCAAATCGGGCTCCCCGCGTCCAGGCCTCTATAAGTGCCGGGGTCAATCGCCTGTCTCCGCGCGAGAAAATACCTTCAAGCCAGCTCAGTTCAGACTGATTCCATTTTACACGTACGCGGCTGCCCTTCAACGCGTCCCTGATCATCTGTATGCGTCTTTTACTCTCTTCAATGTCTATCTGCGGTATCCACATAAAGGGGGTATGGGCCTTGGGTACAAAGGTGGAGAGACTCACATTCAGTTTGGCGTTTTTGCCCCTGCCATTGGCGTGTCCGGCTATCTTCCTTGCCAGAGCGGTGATATCCTGAAGGTCTTTATCCTCCTCGCCTGGGAGACCGACCATGAAATATAGTTTCATCAGATTCCACCCCGCCCCGTATACCTCTCTGGCTATGTTCAGGATATCTTCGTCGGTCAACGACTTATTAATGATTTTTCTCAGCCTGTCATTCCCCGCTTCAGGGGCAAGTGTAAAACCGGTTTTTCTGACCCTTTTAATCTGATCGAACCAGGCAGGATCCATACTGTCAATCCTAAGTGAAGGGAGACTGACAGCGGTCTTGCTATCGGCATGTCTATCCATTAATTCCTTAAGCAAGGGGGCAATGCAGGTGTAATCCCCGGAACTCAGGGATTGGAGGGACATCTCTTCGAAACCGGTAAGCCGAAGCGCTTTCTCAACAGTCCTGATAACCGAGTCAGGAATTCGCTCCCGCACCGGACGATATATCATGCCGGCCTGACAGAATCGGCAGCCCCTTGTGCAGCCGCGGGCGATCTCAATTGCCAATCGATCATGGATCAATGGAGTAAAAGGGACCACCTGATCGGCAGGGAAGGGGTACTGGTCGATATCGGTTATTATAGCCTTCTCTACCACTTCATAGTCCGTTATCAAGGGTTCAATGAGGCTTATGGCCCCTTTGGAACTGTAGTGCACCTTAAAAAAGCGGGGGACATATATACCTCTGACCTTTGCCAGTTCATACAATATCTCATCTTTATTTGTGTTATTTAGTTTCGCCTCTCTGATTATCTTGCATATCTCAAGAGCTGTTTCCTCCCCATCACCTATCACAATGGCATCAAAGAGATCGGCTACTGGCTCAGGGTTAAAACATGCCGGTCCTCCGGCTATGATCAGTGGGAAAGTATGATCCCTGTCTGCTGAGAGGAATGGAATATTTGCAAGATCGAGCATACTCAAGACATTGGTAAAGGATAGTTCGTGCTGGAGACTGAATCCTATGATATCGAAACCAGATAGTGGCTCATGGGATTCGAGCGTGAAAAGGGGTATTCCCCTGCTCTTCAATTCCTTTTCCATATCAGTCCATGGGGAATATGCCCTTTCTGCTGCAAGCCAATCATGGCTGTTGAGGATGTTGTAGAGGATCTTTAGCCCCTGGTGAGACATCCCCACTTCATACACATCAGGAAAGGCCAGTACAATAGAGACATCTATGTCCGCAAGATTTTTCCTTATGGAGTTAATCTCGTTTCCCATGTAGCGGCTGGGACGCCTGATCTGGGAAAACCAGTTCTGTTCCAATATAGACATATTCTTTAAGTTTCCTTTGGAAAACCAGAGGGAGGTTGCCGCAGAAGTATGGTAATTTCAGCGCCTCCATCAGGATGGTTTCTGCCATGGATCTCACCATTAAGATCTTCCACAATGCGTTTTACTATGGCAAGGCCCAGGCCTGATCCACCCTGCTTGGTTGTAAAAAATGGTGTAAAGAGTTGGGAAAGCGCCTTTTTACTGAATCCCTCCCCGTTATCTCTGATCGTAATCTTTGTTGCCTTCTTGCCTGGTTCGGGAAGATCCTGGCTGTCCTCCATATCCGTACCAATCAGGAGAAGGCCTTCATCCGGCATGGCATCGCTGGCATTTAAAAAGATGTTCCATAATACCTGTTTTATCTGCTCGGGGTCGGATTGAAGATTCATTGTGCCATGGAAATTGGTCTCCACCTGCATATTTTCATTCCATTTTCCGCTGTTTTTAAAAAGCTCCAGGGAGTCGATGATCAGTTGATTGAGGTCGAATTCATGGAAATTTGCTGGTTTAGGCCTGGCAAAAAGGAGAAAATCATTGACCAAATGGTTCAACCTGTTGATCTCTCTCAAGATAATATCCATCAGCCGACCGTTTATATCATCCTTTTCCGAACTTTCCTTGAGCATCTGTATTGAGCCGCTTATGGAAGCCATGGGGTTCCTTATCTCGTGAGCTATCCCTGCTGCGAGTTCTCCAATCAGGGCCAGCCCCTCTACTTTTTTCATCTCCTCCTCAATCCTTTTCATTGCCGTGATATCCTGCAAAAAGAGTATCTGGCCTTTCTGATCTCCTTCCGGAATCCTGAGTGGCGAGACGGAGAATCGAATGAATATTCTTTCATCGCCCTCACCTGGATATGGAAGATCAATGAATCCGGGCATATCTTTGATCCCCTGCCCCGAAGATCCTGGCCCGTTTTCCGTATAGTCCGCGAGGAAGGGTAGTATATCAACAACTCTTCTGCCAATGGTCTGGCTGGTCTTGATACCGAACATCTCCTCCGCAGCCGGGTTAAAAAGGATAACTCTGCCCTGGCCGTCAAGGGTGATTAAGCCGGATGTGATACTTCTGATGATCCACTCATTCAAGGCCTCGAGCTTTATAATATCATCCTCTTTGGCCTTCAGTTCAACCCGGCTTTTTCTTGCCTGTTCAGAAGGATAGCTGCTCAGAAAGGCAACGAGGTAAAAGGCCGCTATATTAACAACTATCATATAGAAGATATATAAACGATGGTATTCCGCCGGATAGATCAACATGCTGCCAAAAGGGTGGATAACGTTATAGTAATGGAGATCCAGTAAGAGGCCGTAAAGGATGCTGCTGCTGGAGGCGATGATCATGCCTCCCTTGCGATAAAGGATGATACTGCCGTTTATGATGGTGAGTATGTATAGAAAAGAGAATATACTCTCTACTCCTCCAGTGGAATAGATTATGGCTGTTATAAAAAACGTATCCACAAGCAGTTGGGAATAGGCCAGTTTAGAGAGATTTTTTATGGTTTTTAGAAGGATGACGTAGATAAAGGTCAGGAAATAGATAAAGGCAATAAGGAGATAATGGGAGGTCTGGATATCTCCGAAATAGGTCCGGGTCTCTTTTACCTGGATGAATATGGAGGCGCCCAGAAGAAGAGAGACAAAGAGCACCCTCAAAAACATGAGTGTTTGAAGCCGCCCTGGCAGCTCTTCTTGGGGAATTTTCAGGTCAGAGTCGACCATTTTGACAGGATTAACCGCCTACTGCTCCGGCCATCGTGAAGATGGGGAGGTACATTGCCACAACCAATCCGCCTATGGAACCGCCCAGGAACAGCATAAGCAATGGTTCTAACATGGAAGTCAGAGCCTCTACGGCCGCATCGACCTCTTTATCGTAAAAATCGGCAATCTTTTCCAGCATGATATCAAGGGCTCCAGTGGCCTCACCCACGGATATCATCGACACTACCATTCCGGGGAATACATCCGTTTCCGAAAGGGGTTCAGAAATGGTCTGGCCCTCTGCAATGCTGCTCCTTACGTCATAGATAATCTCTTCTAAGATGACATTCCCTGCTGTCTTGGCAACAATATCCAGGGAATCCAGAATGGGAACACCGCTGCTGAGCATGGTACCGAGGGTTCGCGTGAATCTTGCCACAGCCGTTTTCTTGAGCAGGTCTCCGAATACCGGCAATTTCAGGGAAAGGTTGTCGGTGAGCTTTCTTCCTCCCTTGGAATTTCTGTATTGTTTAAAGGCGTAAACAACAGCGATAATGGCCATGATAATGTAATGGATCTTACTTTTCAGGAAATCGCTCATGAAGACCACTATCTGGGTTGGTACGGGAAGGGCCTGACCAAAGCTGGCAAACATGTCCTCGAAGACAGGTATCACAAAGATAAGGATGACCGCGATCACGATAAAGGCAATGGCCATAACCACGATGGGATAGGTCATGGCGCCTTTTATCTTGGATTTAAGCTCTTCGGCCTTTTCCAGGAATGTCCCCAGACGTTGCAGGATGGTATCCAAGATACCCCCGACCTCACCTGCGGCAATAAGGTTCACAAAGAGGTCATCGAACACCTTGGGGTGCTTTTTCATTGACTCTGCAAGGGTAGATCCGCTTTCCACATCCTTTGTCAACTGTTTCAGCAAGACCCTGAATGTCGGATTTTCAGCTTGTTCCGCCAATATATTAAGGCCCTGGGTCAGAGGAAGACCCGCATCGATCATTGTTGAAAACTGCCTTGTAAAGATAACGATATCTTTCTTGGTGACCTTGGGCTGCATGAAGGCAATACCTTCAAACAGATCCTTTGGCTTTGGTTTTAATTTCAGGACCTTGAGATTCCGTTTCTTCAACTGAGCCTGCGCTATCTGCTCATTTGCTGCCTCTAATTCGCCTTTAAGTTTTTTACCTTTTCTGGTTTCCGCGACCCAAACATACATTTGCGGCATTTGTGATTATCCTCCGGCTTTTTCTCAAGATAGAAAGCTGATAGTAGTATTAGCCAATCGTGAACACTACAGATCACAAATAAAATAAATAAATATTAATGAAATGAATAAATTATGTCAAGTAATCTAAAATTTTACCTCTTCCCTATAAAAACAGCCTTCATGTAATTGAAAATTTTTAAATAGTTTATCCTTGACAATCGATATATATTCAATATTAAACTACTGGCTCATTAGATTAATGTTTCGATAAAATTAAAGGAGGAATTTGCTGTGAGTGAAATTATTGCCCCCATGGGAGGAAAGGTGATCGATGTTAAGGTAAAACCTGGTGATGCCATTAATGAGGATGACGAGATAATCATCCTTGAGGCCATGAAAATGGAGTTACCTGTTGTGGCAATATCATCAGGCACCGTAAAAGAGGTTAAATGCAATAATGGTGACACCGTAGAAGCTGATGCCGTTCTGGTCGTATTGGAATAATATGAACGACCGTTTGCGGGATTAAAACCATACGAGAGATCCTAATATTCTAACTTTATTTCCAAAAAAAGCCCCTCCCCTTTTTAGGGGAGGGGCTTTTTAATTCTGTTTATCACGCTAACTGTGGTCGCATTGGTTTGTTAATACCTGAATTTTGCACCAAGTATCGTAGCGAGGCGCCGAAAGCTTTGTGTTTAAGGCGAAGTTGGAGTGATTTTGACCCGCAGGCATAGATTTTGACCCGCAGGCATATTATCCATATGGTGAGGATCAAAATCATGAAACGAGCTTTAAAGATAAGGCGCTTCAAGCCACAGTAGATAGTTGGTGCAAAATTCAGGTAATATATTAAAGCCAAACAAGATAAAACCATTGACAGCCCTTAATCAGCTGTTTTTCCGGCCTCCAATTTTTCTATAGATCTGGATATTATAATTCCAGAGATAGACATCCCGAGAAACAGGACAAGGAGAACCGCAAAGACGCCTATATACCGTAGAATGAGGGTCCCTATAATCCAGGTCCAGTTGTCCTTTACGATGGTAATGGTGGTCTCCTCTTGCCCCTTTGAGATGGTGATTGAATGCCAGTCAAGCCCCCCGTCGTCTTCAATATAGGTGGAATCTTTCCACTCACGGAATTTGATGTCTTTGTAGCCTTTTAGCGCCTCTCTATAAAATTCAACGACGTCATCATGAGATAACCCTGTCTTGGATTCTGACCGGGTATCTGTCTGCTGGACGGTCTTTGCCTGCGGAATAACAGGCGCGCCAAGAAAGCTTTCACCTTTTGAAGTAGATGGAAATAACAATAACAGACCCAGTAAAATAAATATATATCTTCTCATTTTTTCACCTTTTTATCTAAAATAAGTCAAGAAATTATGTCCTCTTATCAATACCGCTAATCGAACATTGCGATAAACATACCTGCGGCAGCTGCCGAGCCTATCACGCCCGCAAGGTTAGGTCCCATGGCATGCATCAGGAGATGATTGGTCTTGTCATATTTCATGCCCTGTATCTGAGAGACTCGCGCGGCCATGGGCACCGCAGAGACCCCTGCGGATCCGATAAGGGGGTTGATCTTCTCTTTGAGGAACAGGTTCATGACCTTAACGGTCAGAATGCCTCCTATGGTACAGACAGCGAAGTCAATGAGGCCCAGGGAAAAGATGAATAGAGGCTTCCAGCTCAGGAAGTTGTTCGCGTGCATGGTGCCCCCCACTGAGAGTCCCAGAAATATGGTCACGATGTTCATCAAGGATCCCTGGGCGGTATCAGTTAGCCTCGCGACCACACCACTTTCCTTCATCAGGTTGCCGAGCATAAACATTCCCATGAGAGGAATGACGGAAGGCACGAGGAGCGCTATTATACCTGCCGTCACCAGAGGAAAAAGCATCTTTTCCTGTTTTGAGACCGGACGTAGCTGACGCATGCGGATCTTCCTCTCATTCTCGTTGGTCATCAATCTCATGATGATCGGCTGAATAAGCGGCACCATCGCCATGTAGGAATAGGCAGCTAGGGCGTTAGGACCAAGTAGATGGGGAGCCAGGTGTTGTGTTAGGTAGATGGTAGTGGGTCCGTCAGCACCGCCGATGATGCTTACGGACGCGGCCTCCTTGAGGGTGAATCCGGCCAAAACCGTACCTGTAAAGGTTATAAAAACGCCTAGCTGCGCGCCTGCGCCGATCAGAAGGGTTTTAGGGTTGGCGATCAGCGGGCCGAAATCGGTCATGGCCCCTAATCCCAGGAAAATGATGCAGGGAAGGATCTCCCACTCCAGCCCGTAGTGATAAAATACCTGCAAGATCTGGGCATGTCCATGGGAATAACCCATCAGGGGGACAAGGGGAAAATTGACAATAAATATTCCAAAACCGATCGGTAACAGCAGTAGGGGTTCGTACTTTTTTGCAATGGCAAGATACATGAAGAGCGATCCCATACCCCACATAATTATCAGCTTCCATTCAAAATTGAACAGACCGGTCGTGTGTAAAATGCCTCGCAACATATCCAGGATTTCATTAATAGTCATATTCAAGTACTCCAAATTAGGATTTTTATGGGTATTTTAAGATTTTGAGTCCATATCTATAATATTGAGTTGAGCCTATAATAGTGACACTTTTTTTGTCAAGGACAAATGATTGGCATTGTTAAATATTCACTCAAGTTTCAGAGGCTATTTTGATGGTTCTTTCGGAAAATGAGGAGTTTGAATCATCAACTTGAACAATTTGAAATCAAGAAAAAGGTTATGGGGTCTTTTCTGAGTGACTGCCGGGAGGCCTGGATTCTTCATTCTTTATTGACAGCAGGATCTATTAATTATAAATTCTTTAAAAAAATGCAGGATTGATGACAGGAGAATAGACATGGATAAAGATAGCCCCTTGAAAGACAAGGTTATTCTGGTGGTTGATGATGAACCGGATGTCCTTGAAACGGTAGAAGAAGAACTGGAT
>JAFDAM010000078.1 GCA_019313825.1 Deltaproteobacteria bacterium | reverse complement strand
CTGCCCTTGCCTTGTCGGCGTTGCCCTTCCGTCCGGTAACGGCGGGCGTTTTACTTCCGGCTTTCGTGCCAGAAGGTCGGCGTCTGCGTCATGCCAGGCGCACGTGAAACTCCCTGACCAAAGGTCGGGGTATTCCGGTAAGTCTTCGCGAACCTTCTGCAACCATTTGCCACTCATCGGCCTATAACAATCCCTTGACAGCCCAATCTTGTAAAACTATCATAAAAGCCGTTATCCTATGCAGGCTAAATAAAAATGCCTTAAAAATCAATCATTTTTTACCAGAACCGCTACTTACAACAATATTATAGAGGTGTAAACCCATGAGTGAAAGACAGTATATTGTAGACGATCTTACAATAAAAGATACCTGGAGAATATTTCTCATCCTTTCCGAATGCGTGGAAGGATTTGATGTCATGCCCGATGTATATCCTGCCGTGACTATTTTTGGATCAGCACGATCGCATCCCAACAGCACCACTTATACAACCACTGAAATCATAGCTCGGTTACTGGTAGAAAAAGGTTTCAACGTCGTATCCGGAGGAGGATCCGGAGTTATGGAGGCAGCCAATAAAGGCGCCGCTGAGGCCGGAGGTAAATCAGTTGGTCTCCATATCCATCTACCCAATGAGCAGCAACCAAATAAGCACGCTAATGTCAGGCTTAGTTTTAAATACTTCTTTATCAGAAAGCTCATGTTCATTAAATACGCCGTGGCCTACATCATCATGCCTGGAGGCTTTGGAACTCTTGATGAGCTATTTGAGGCCCTCACACTGATCCAGACAAACAGGATCAGGGCTTTCCCAGTCATTCTAATGAATTCCGGATACTGGAAAGGTCTTATCGACTGGATAAAGGAGACCATGCTCAAAGAGCAGACCATATCAGAATCAGACCTTGATATTTTCCAACTTGTTGATGACCCGGAGGAGGCTGTCGCAATCATAAAGAGGAGGGTGATTATCTAAGTTTGGATGGTAATGAACTACAATTATTATACGATACAGCCCTTGATTATGGGATAGAATTATCTCGACGACATCTGAATCTTTTCCGCATATATCTGGATGAATTACTAAACTGGAACCGGCGGATGAACCTGACCGGCCTGTCCTCACGGGATACGATTACTATTGAGCTATTGCTTGATTCCCTAATCCCGGCCCATTTCCTGCCGGACAGGGGGCGAATGCTTGATGTCGGTTCAGGGGCGGGCTTTCCGGGTATACCGCTTAAAATCTACAACCCACAACTTGAAATCCACCTCATGGAACCCAATTCCAAAAAGGTCAGTTTCTTAAAACACGTCATCCGTTTATTAAAGCTGGACAATATCAAGGTTATCAAAGGGCGTATTGAAATGGACGGGGATAAACTTAATCCCATGGGCTACCACCTGATTACAACTCGTGCATTGGCCAATCTGGGGCAAGCCATTGCATGGTGTTCGCCTTTTCTTTCTCCGGACAGCCTGTTTATTGGTTTCCTTGGCAGCCATGCTGAAGAGGATCTTAAAAAGAGTCAGCAGGTTATAAAAGAGTATTCCCTCACTCTTCATAAGATGATCCCCTATTTTTTGCCAGGAAAGAGATCCAAGAGAAACACTCTTATTTTCAAGAAAAAGGCATGATAGAAAAGTAGGATATGAGGACCCAAAGAATTACTTCAGGCCCCCTCTGTATGACTAATCCTATTCCTGATATTTGAATGAGACATTGATTCTGGCCCGGTAAAACTTTATTTTTCCATTTTCAATGGTCATGTCCAGTTTAGTAATCTCAGCGATTCTCAGGTCTTTCAGGGTCTCTCCAGCAGTCTCCACTGCGGTCATAGCGGCCTCTTCCCAGGATGAATCGCTGGTCCCAACTAGCTCAATGATCTTGTATGTACTTCCAAGCATATTATTCCTCCTTTAAAGATATCAGATTAATAATCTTTATTTCAAAGACTGAAAACAGATTCACCTCCTTTCATTGGCAATCATCTTTATAACTATTATTCATTAAAGAAAATAACTGACCTATTAATTTAGTGTCAAGTATTTACGAATCAACACTCCGATCTCTATCACATCATTTAAGTTTCCAGACCTTTATCCTACGATAGTGAAAATCTATATATTAAATTAGGCATTGGCATATATTCTTTTAACAATGAAGTGTTTAATCTATAATGCATATAATAGTCCATAATCGAAGAAAATGCATCAAGATATTCCCCCATTATTCTCAGCAAGATCCTTTTTTATGCGATACTTGATTGGACTATCTAAAATAGAACACTCCCTATAGCTTACAATTAATTTATCATTGAGTGTATATATTTTCTTGACTTTTGATTATATCTAAGATATTCCCATCTTCAAAAGACGATTTAGATAAACTTAACAGAAAGGAGAGGATATGGCGACTGCTAATCAAATTAAATACAGGATTGGACAGGCAAAGAAAAAATTAACAAAGCTTAGCAAAGAAATCACAACCATAAAAACCAAGATTAAAAAATTAGAAGATGCCCTTAAGAAGGCAACCGCTGCCGCAAAGGCAAAGCCGAAGAAGAAGGCTCCTGCAAGGAAGAAGAAGGCTCCTGCCAGGAAGAAGAAGGCTCCTGCCAGGAAGAAGAAGGCTCCTGCAAGGAAGAAAAAAGCTGCCGGGAAAAAGAGATAGATCTTTTATCTTGGGGACTAAAATATAGAAAAAACGAAAGTGCTGGCACGTGTTAATCATGGTCCGGCGCCTTTCTATAATTACGCAAGATCCAAAGCGTGAGACCTAAGCCGCAGGTTAGCTGTATTTAAATCCCCATTCCTCCAGCTGTCTGATCATCCTATTTCTGTGGCTCCCAGGCCAGAAGTAGCGACCACAGGATGGACAGAAGCGTATCGCTGTCTTATTCTGATAGAATATATATTCCGGTATATTTTCGCGAGCGTCCTCACGCGTCACCTCGTTTATTTGTATATTGCAGATCAAACACCTCATGAACCATTTTGATCTGTCAGCCTTAATATAGCCCGCGTCTCTTATCTCCTGGAGTTGTTCTTTCACCTGATCGGATCGGATCAGCAGAGAATCGGGATATTGTTCAGTAATTGGCCTATTTCTGGATAAGAGCAATCTACCATCTTGCACAAGATGGTAGATTCTATGCGCACCATCAAAAGACTCGTAATAGGCGTCATAACCCATGACCCTGAGCCATTTAGCCAATTTGCCTAACATGGAATCGGCTAAAAACCTCACTTCCATAAATTTCCTTCCTCGTAATTATATATGACTTTGAATAAAGGATCCTCTCCCAAAGGACATATCCTTGTTTGCGCCCTAAAAGGGTTTATCGACTATAGGAGATCCCGCCATGGCGGGATCTCTTCAAGACGATATATAATAAGGCATAAGGCATAAAGTACAAGGAAGATTTTGTTTTTTCTATCTATACCTGATGCATTAAGCCTCGAGCCCTTGGCCTTCGTTATTTTACCACCTCCCCCGATAGGTAGCCCCGCCCTGACGGGGTCGTCTTTAAGAGACAGCCATCACCGGATTTAAACATTTTTTTCAGACAAAGCTCGCTGGCTCTAACTTCCCGCCAAATTTAGCGGAAAGAGGACCGGTTCAATTTGATTGACGACTCACATCTATTATTATAGTCTAATTTTCACCCAGTAATGTCCGGTTAGTATTTTGCAATGCCGGCGTATGGAAGTTGATGGCCGGTGGGGGTCTCTTTTCATGGTCGAACTGCATTATGTGCAGTGCATCCGCATGAAGCCGGAGGAGGCCGGAGGAAGCCGGAGGAGACGGACGGGGGGCTTCCTCGGATATTATCCGGTCTGAACGAGGTTGAATAACGGAGAGGCATTCCGCCCGCCCGGCAGGCGCTTTTAATAAAAGTTTTACTTCTAACCCGTTCGCCATTGAGAAGAGACCCCCACCGGCCATCTTTAGAATACAGATGTCATTAATGCAAAATCCTAACCGGACATTACTGATTTTTAAGTGATCAACAAACATTACCAGAGATAAACCGCATGGACAAGATAGTAATAGAAGGTGGTACCGTGCTAAAAGGCACTGTAAAGATCAGTGGCGCTAAAAATGCCGCCCTTCCAGTTATTGCCGCCTGCCTCTTAACCGGAGGAAGACATCAGATCCATAACGTTCCTCATCTCAAGGATATTCAAACAATACGGCTGATAATGTCCCGGATGGGAGTAGTCTTTCAGGAAGATGAAGGAGTGCTTTCCGTGAGTTCAGACAATCTACGGGAATTTGAGGCATCCTACGATCTGGTAAAAACCATGAGGGCCTCGATCCTGCTTATAGGACCTCTCCTGGCACGACTAGGCAAGGCCAAGATATCCATGCCCGGGGGGTGCGCCATTGGGGCACGACCCATTAATCTGCATCTTAAGGCCCTTGCTGCCATGGGTGTGGATATGTTCCTGGACCGTGGCTATATTAATGCCCAGACCGATCGCCTAAAAGGGGCCAGCATCTTCTTTGATATCCCAACCGTAACAGGAACAGAGAATATCATGATGGCGGCAGTAAAGGCTGAAGGGCAGACTATCCTCAAGAACTCTGCCGCGGAGCCGGAGATCCAAAACCTGGCTGACATGCTTCGCGGTATGGGCGCTCATATTGAAGGAGATGGTACGGACACAATTATAATCGATGGTGTAGACGACCTAAGACCTGCTCAGCATAAAATTATTCCTGACAGGATCGAGGCCGGGACCTTTATGATAGCTGCTACCATGACACAAGGAGAAATAACAATCGAGGACTGCCGTCCTGATCACCTTCCCGCTGTGATTGAGAAGCTGCAATCCGTGGGCGCGGGTATTGAGATGACTGACAACGATCTATTTATCAAGGGGCCGGATACAATCAATAGTGTAGATATAAAGACCATGCCTTTTCCTGGCTTCCCGACAGATCTTCAGGCCCAGTTTATGGCGATGATGTGTATTGCCAACGGTTCCAGCATAATAAAAGAGACAATATTCGAGAACAGATTCATTCATGTCAGCGAATTGAAAAGGATGGGAGCGGATATCTCCATCAATGGCAACCAGGCCCTTGTACGGGGCAAAGATCGATTACTGGCTGCCCCTGTCATGGCCACTGACCTTCGCGCAAGCGCCTCTCTTGTCCTGGCAGGTCTGGTGGCAGAGGACGGCCGGACCGAAGTGAGCCGGATCTATCATCTGGACAGGGGATATGAGGCGTTGGAAGAAAAGTTTCAAGCCCTGGGAGCCATGATCCGGCGAGAAAAAGCCTGAGATGCCTCATCGCCCTATGATTCCGGTCCTTATATCCTTCATTGGGGGGATACTCATAGGGCACATAGGGCTCTCCCATTATCAATCCCTTATTCTTCCTCTCTTCCTTTTAATCACCTCTATCATGATCGCCTCCTTCCTTATCCCTACCAGGTTGAGATTCCCTTGCTTTTTACTCCTGTTTCTCCTTGCGGGGGTCCTGCTTGTCCTGACTACTAATCATCCTTCAGATCTCTTGCCCCTGGCACAGGAACGAAAAAGAGTCATCATGGAAGGGACCGTACTCAAGCCACCAAAAATCGCCGGGAATATAGCGAGAATTGAGGTCAGGGCAGAGCGTCTTTTCTTCCAAGGACAGGTCAAGCAATTAAAAGAAAAGGTGCTTGTCTCTATATTCAATCATGTAAGGGATTTTTCGCCCGGAGAGAGGATTCGTTTCCCTGCCAGATTAAGGCCCTTTAAAAACTTCAATAACCCTGGGCGATATAACTACGAACTGGCCATGAAACAAAGAGGACTCTCTTGCGCTGTCTCTGTTTCAGACGGAAGGCATATCATCCCCATGGGAAGGGGTCAACCGGGCCTTCATAGGGAGATAATAGAGACTGCACGAGGGCCTATCAGGAATCTCTTCCGTGAAAGACTCTCCCCTCAAAACCAGGCCCTTTTTCGAGCCCTGATCCTGGGAGAAAAGCAGGGAATAGACCCTGAACTAAGGGAGCCGTTCAATATTGCGGGTGTTGGGCACATCCTTGCAGTTTCAGGATTGCACATTGGACTAGTCGCCTGGCTTGCCTTTCTCCTTTCCCGATGGTTCCTTTCTCTCTTTTACAGCTTGACACTAAAGACCGATATCCGCAGGTTGGCTGCCATAATAACCTGTTTTCCGGTTGTAGCCTATACCTGTCTTGCCGGCTTTCAGATCTCAAGCCAGAGGGCCATGATCATGGTCCTTGCATACCTCTTTTCAATAATACTGGGACGCGAAAAGGAGGTCTGGTCAACACTGGCGCTGGCCGCCTTTATAGTGCTGGCACTGAATCCTTACGCGCTCTATGGTATCTCCTTTCAGCTTTCATTTACTGCGGTCATAGGCATCCTTTGGTTAGGCCCTGTAATCTACAAGAGAATACCTTTCCCCCCTGACCAAACAAGGCAAAAAAACATCTTCTATCGCCTCTATCTATATCTGTCAGGTCTCATTGTCGTAACCCTGTCCGCGATTATTTTCCTTCTGCCCATAACATCTTTTTATTTTCATCGCGTCTCTATAGTCTCTATCGCAGCCAATCTCATGGTTGTACCCATCCTGGGAATCTGGATAATACCCCTTGGGCTCCTGTCCTCCCTATCCCTGCCCTTCTCCTCTTTTATGGCCAATCTTTTTCTGCAAATGGGCGCATGGGGATTGGAATGGATGATAGGCATCATCCGATTCTGGGCCCATTTCAACTGGGCCGCCTTCTGGGTGGTGACCCCAAATGTCTTCGAGATTATACTCTTTTACGCGCTTATCTTTTTCGGTCTTTTTATCATGCACCGGCCATGGGCTAAGGTAGGACTATCCCTTGTCCTGATTCTTATCCTTGCTGACATCTCCTACTGGATATATGAGACCCGCTTTAACCAGCACCTGAGAGTAACCTATCTCGATGTGGGACAGGGGAACTCCACCCTGATACAATTCCCTGGCAAGAAGAGGATGCTGATAGACGGAGGAGGTTTTGCCAGAGGAGAATTTGATTTGGGAAGGATGGTGGTTGCTCCGTTCATCTTGCAATTAAAAATACTTAGGATAGATTATATAGTTCTGAGCCATCCCCAGTCAGATCATATGAACGGCCTGCGTTTCATTGCCTCACACTTTCAACCAGAGGAGTTCTGGTACAATGGTGACAAGGTTGAAACTCCTTCATTCAAAGAATTGATGAAGATCTTAGAACGAGAAAAGATAAAGATCCTTTTACCGGCTGGTCTGTCGGACAAAAGAGATATTGCAGGAGTAAAAATAAAAATTCTACACCCTCTAACTGACAGGAAAGGCACACGGTCGTTTGACAGAAGAACAGGTCTAAACAATAACTCTCTGGTATTAAAGATCTCATATCAGGGAAAATCGCTTCTCTTTCCGGGCGACCTAGAGAAACATGGGGAAGAGATGGTTATCTCCAATGCAGGCCCTGTGCTTGAGAGTGATATCATGCTCGCCCCCCACCACGGCAGCAAGAGTTCTTGTTCCAAACCTTTCCTGCGAATAGTAAATCCGGATATATGTATCATCTCTTCTGGCAGTGGCAACTATTTCGGCTTTCCTCACCCTGATGCCCTGAGAAGACTCAGAAATATCAGATGCAGGATAATACGTATTAATAAAAAAGGGGCAATAAGACTTTCCTTGGGACAAAACAAATTCAAGATAAAACATTTTCTAGATTAAAAATCCACGCACATCGAAGATTCCGTCTTGAGGGAAAAGACGCGGCTTTGTCCTCACCCCGTTGGGATATAAAAAGGGCTCAAGGAAGATCTGGCACATGAGAGCAAGAAGGCAGGGATTCGCATAATTGGTATCGCATTCACTGATATGGCTTATTTCAGTCTTATTCAGACACTGGCGCTTAAGACCGATTGTGAATACTTCAGGGCATACAGGGCTGAGGATATTCAACATATCTTTACTCAAATTAATACCCTTGATCCTCGTTGGTATCATCATTTTCCTGGGAATTATAGTTATTATCATGGTCTTCTACAGAAAACCCAAGACTTCCACGGCAGGTGTTGTTGAAGGAGAGAAACCCCATCCTTCAATGCCCCAGGCAGAGTTAATTGATTTAAAAAATATCACCGGTAAAAAACATTGGCACTTAATAAAAGAATCAACAAGATCGGTCGTGATCCGAACAATGATATTGCAATCCCCAACGATACAGTGTCCAGCTTGCATGCTACCATTGAATATAGGGGTGATTTCTTTTATATAGTAAGGTCAAAGAAGTAAAAGTAAAGAATCCACGCCCCAAGGACGTGGCTTTGTTTGCACCCTAAAAGGGTGTATCGACCATAGGAGGCTATGGCTGTCTTTTCAAGACGATATCTTTTTAGAATTCCACTTG
>JAFDAM010000020.1 GCA_019313825.1 Deltaproteobacteria bacterium | reverse complement strand
CTTTGTCGTACATAGATCTAAAAGAGCATCCACATGGGTGGTAGCCAGACAGACTACTGTATCAGATGCACCATAATAGATTTTTACCTCACCTGATTTCTCCAGTATCATGCCAGTTGGAAAGATCACATTGTTTCTATAACCACCTTCAACTTCATATAGAGCTTCAGGAGCCATAAGAGGTTCTTTACAAATTCCAATGACTTTTCCGGGGTCTTTCAAATCCAAGAGCATAATTCCTGCTGAATATCGCTTTTTCCAGGTTTCTTCCCAACCGTTTTTACCGCGACGAGGATCTACGTCCACAGAATGAAAGATAGTAAGCCAACCTTTGTGGGTTTTAACAGGTGGAGGACCAGGACCAATCTTGTTATTAGAAAAGGGAACATCCTCCACCCCGATGAGAAGGCGGGAATTTCCCCAATATTTCAAATCTGGAGAGTCCGATATCCAGATATCAAATCGATCCTTCCCTCGACTGTAAGTTGGAAAGGGCCGTTCGAGCCGAACAAACATATCATCAAGTCTTTCAGGGAATAATACCAGGTTACGGTTATCGGGCACTGTCATACTCAGTATCTTGAAGTTTTCAAAATCCTCAGTAACAGCAATACATCCTCTGACTCCATGAAACGTATCCATTGCAAAAGACATATAACATCTGTCTTCGATGATTGTGATATGAGGATCGTAAATATGGATAATCCCTTTACCTCTGGCACTAAAACATGGTTTAGGTTGTACTTCCCAACTGATACCGTCATCACTCAAAGCCAAACCTATGTTAGTTCCATCAATGCGCTGTGCTTTTAAGGAGCCGTAGTCGTTCCGAAAAAGCATGACATATTTCCCATCATATTTACCCACCCCCGGATTAAAGACAAGAACAGAGTTGTAAGGGATCTCCTTTGATGATAATACCGGATTTTGCGGACAACGCTTTATAACAGGACTTGATCTAAGTGAACCAATAATGGTTTCTGACATATATCTTCTTCTTTTTTACATTGAAACATTTATTCTCTTAAATTTATTACTCGGTCTCGTTTGACAGAACTTTAACAGTTTTTGTAAAGCAAAAATCATGCCACAGCTTTAGGTTAGGAATGCGTATTTTTTCCTTTTTACCCTCCTCGGCCACACATCTTATACCGAAAGACTTTTCATATTCTATGTTGAGGATCGATGGGATGATTCGGCTTCCTTTTCAAAAAGGCGCTTTGAGGTATCTAATGATAGTTCTGGCCAAGGTGGTTGGAATTATAACCTCTTTCCGATTTTTTCCCTCGGATCTGTAAGGCCACCCCTGCATCCAAAGGGGGTAAATCCATTCCTCGGGCCAATATTTTCTCAATCAATAGATGTTTTTTCGCCTGCATTGCGAAAGAGTAACGTTGGGCATACTGCCAGCTTTGATTTTCTAATTCCTTCTTCATGCCGGGTTCCAAAACCACCTCAGCAATTATTTCGGCCAGTTCACTTAACGATTCAGCCGCAGGCAAGCCGGAGAGTTTGAGAGTCTCTCCTATTCCTTCACAATCTCTGCCGGTAATAAAGACTCCTGTCCCCTGCGCGTGCGCTAACCTGCCTGATTGAGTGGCATTATGACACCAAAAAACAGCAAAATCGAGGGCTCTGAAAGCGATTGGAAAAATGTCTTCAGGAACATAGACCTTAAAGAAAAAGTTGTATTTTCCATTATGACTGGATCTCAAGGCTTCAAGTATCGGAATTCCTTTATGTGGCGATCCATCATTTGTTCTTTGGATGATACCTGCAAAGAGGGTTACTACCCGGTGATCGGGAAGCCTTTCTTGAACGAGTCTCCCGAGTTCGAAAAGTTGCAAGGGATCCTTATCCGAAGTGATGAATCCATAGTTACCGATCAGAATTGAATTTTTTAAATAGAACAGGGCTTCAGCTATCTTTAGTTCCTTTTTTTGGAGGGGAGGTATCGCGGCTTCATTGATCAAATAAGAGAAAACCCTTTTTCTTGCCAGCAGTGGATCTATTTTGGGATATAGATGAACTCCATGCCTTAAGACCATTATCTTATGGACAAACTCAGGAAATGCATTCATTACAGCCCTATGAGCTCCATCAGTGAATACGGTAAGGGCATCCACCAATGGGAGAATCTCCCTGAGCGATTGTTCTTCATTTCGGCACATACCACAAGGCGTTTCTTCTGTTTCAAAATGGATCGTATGGAAACTTGCTACTACTTTGTTGCCTCTTCTCTTTGCTTCTCGCAGAAGGCTTAAAAAATGATCATTGACATCACCCCACATGCCGAAGGAATGTTGCAACCAGAGAAGATCGTTCTTGGATATGGATGGAAGCGATGGATAAGGAAATGAGAGGCAGTAGTCTACTTGAGACGTAAGCTTTGGACTTAAAGTCTCCTTTGATGTGGGAAAGTTATTCAAATCAAAAGAGATGACCCTCCAATGTTTTTTAGATATGTGGTCTGTAATATATTTCGTGTAGGTGCCAATACCGCATATGATAGGGGGGAAGGTAGAGATAAATGAAATCATGCTTGACTCACTTCCTTTCAGTCTGATTGCTGCCCTTTAGCTACTTGCAAAACCCCTCTGTGCCAATATGAGTGAGATACCTACCCCTTGAAAAATTAGTGTAGGGCGGGTAGGAGACAATTTGGAGACTTTTTCAGAAGGGGTAAAAAATGAGGCTGTATAAGTGGTTGAAATCAATGGAGCCACCGCGCGGAATCGAACCGCGGACATCCTCATTACGAGTGAGGTGCTCTGCCATCTGAGCTACGGTGGCCCGGCCAACAGGGTATAAAATATAGTCTCTTTTTTTTCTCCTGTCTATCAATTTTTACTATTGTCCGTCACTAATGTCCGGTTAGGATTTTGCACTAATAAAATTTGTGTCCTAAAGATGGTCGGTGGGGGTCTCTTTTCAATGGCGAACGGGTTAGAAGCAAATCTTTAGTAAAAAATCCACGCCCATCGAAGATTTCCCGTAAAGCGGGAAGAAGGACGTGGCTTTGTTTGCACCCTAAAAGGGTGTATCGACCCTAGGAGGTCCCGCCATGGAGGGATCTCTTCAAGACGATATATAATAAGGCTAAAGGCTCAAGGCGCACGGCACATGGCAAAACACATCTACATCTCGAAATCTTTTAACCCCTGAACCGTGAACTCTGAACCTTGAACCTTATTATTATGCATTGCCGGTTGAGACTGTCCTTTTCAGGCTGAAGTGATAGAGGCAGGCCTATAGGGTCAGATATCGTTTTTCAAAATCTCCTATCTCATGAAGGAGTTCATCGATATAGTCACCATGAAAGGGCAATGAATCCCGGTCATCTTCTATCTTTTTCCTGAATCTCACGACAGCTTCAAAATGTCCCCTCCTGCCTGATTCGGTCTTCAGGTTAAACGCCTTTTGCATGCTCTGCGAAGCGGTCTTCCATTCCTTTTGAAATGCATCCACCTTCTTCCATCTTTCAAAGTTCTTTCTCCCCGAATAGACCTGATGATCCGCTCCCGAATCCAGCAGGTGATTCATCCTTCTCGTATCCTTATGGCACGCGTATCTGAATTCACAATAATGGCAGTTCATCTCGTCAGCAGAGTGGTGAAAACGCCCGTTTTCCAGTATCTCCATCAGTTCATCAGCAAAGTCATCTGTCAATCGAACTCCGGTAATATCAAGGCCTTTAACCCCATCTCCATGATCAACTATAGTTTGCTTAAGAGGACTCTCCTTTAAAAGGACATCTCTATTCAACGCATAGAAGGCCGCAGATTTCCGCCCTGACCTCAGGGCCCTCATATAGGCGGGCAACTGAAACGAAAGACCCTTTTTTACCATATTGGACAACGGAATCTTTCCGCTCTTGTAATCATAGATATAGACCTTATCCCTATTTTCTTTATTCCTATCAAAGCGGTCAATATAACCCCTTATCCCGGTCTTTCCCAACCGGACAGGAGAATCCTCTTTATGCCCGAATCCGTATTCCAGGCCTTCAGGTATCCTGTCCCTGAACTCTCTCTCCTCAAAACGGAGAAGTCGGGCAAAGACACCTTCCCTCTCTTCTGAATCCTGTGACGGACCTGTCATATCCTGATCCAATCCCTCCAGGAACCCCCGTTTCTGGGGTTCGAAAAACTCCATTCTATTCAACAGGGAGTGTTTTTTTAAATAGGCTTCAGCCACCTCCCCGGCCAGAGAAAATGCCTGAGCAAGGCCCAAGTCATAGACATTCTTTGCCTCATCCCGCAGCCCTTTGAAAAAGATCCGCAGTACGGCATGGAGATGTTCTCCCATATCCATAGGAGAGACTTCGGAGCCAAGCTCCTCCATAACCTCCAGACCATAAATGCGCTCAAACATATAGCGCATGGGACAGTTGGCCAGGGTCTCCAGCTGTGAAGGAGAAAAGATATTATCTCTCCCATTCAGAAACTCACCGAACCTGGCCGATCCTCTTATCAGCCCGTCGTATTCAAAAAATCCGTCCGAGGCCCGTCGTGATTCAAGCGCATTGATCCCCCTGACAATCTCTTCAACAGGTGATTCATCCCTTAATATGACCTGCTCTAACGGAAAGAATTTGTCCCCTTTCTTTTCAGATGCCCCTCCTTTACTGATTGTGGCGTTTAACATCTCCCCTTCAGATGAGAGATAGGGATTGTCCTCCCATCTGAAGATCTCCTCAAGTGTGCCGGACCCGGTTTCAGGGGAGATACGGCTATCTATCATTGATTCAATATCTGCAAGCATTGGTGAAGGCTGGACCTCTTTCTCTTCCGTATATCTGGGATATGAGACGTAGAGCCTCTTTCGATAGTTTCTGAGAAGATGGCTGAACAGGTGCCTTGACTGGTCTATCAGGTCCGGTATCCTGAACATCCTATTGGGAGAATCAGGCAGGATAAAATTCATATCCTCTCTAAGGGGGAACCTGTCCGCGGTCAGCCCCCCGCTGAAGATGTAATCAAAGGATCTTCCCCTGGTCTCCAACCACTGGGAGACGCGTATGACATTCGGATTGCTCTCATCAAGCAGATAGGCGCTGTTGAGCCTGTGCCGGAATATAGAAGAGAATCGGGAAAGGAGATCACGGCCTTCCCTGATCTGAAAAAGCTCCCCGGCGATCCGCAGCTCCCCTGCGCTGGTCTGAACCAGGTCCCTTAGAATGGAATATGACTTTACATCCCGCTTTACCATCTCCCTTATCATATTGGGATTAAGGTCGGATGGTCTATCCAGCACATCCACAATATTCTCCGGGAACCCCAGCATCTCGAGGATACGGAAAAACCGCTCCAATATTCCCTGTGGACTAGTCTGATTGGCAAGGGCCTGAAAGGATCTCAGTCTCTGTTCCAGCAGATCTGCCTGGATAAGAAATCCATAGTATTCAAGACGCAGTTTATCCTTTTCCATGCCGCCCCTTGCATCCCTGCACCGATCCTGATAAAATTCCCTTACCCACAGGATACCCCTCTCCCCCAGCCCTGACAGGTCATCCCCCAAATTATTAAGTCCGCATCTACGGGCCACCCCATCAAATATTGATATATCCAGATCATACAAAACCTGTTCTCCGGGATTCTCCTCAAAGAACTTTTTAATTTCGAAGAAGTCATCACCTGTAAGGAGATATCTCTCTTTTAACCACTTAAACCGGTCATCATCTCTATTCAAGCCATGAGAATGTCGCACCTGTATCAGGCCTGAAGAAAAGAGACGAAAGATATCCTCCCGGTTAAAATGGTTCAATGACACATCAAAGATACACAGGAAAATGTTGGAGACAGGATGCGATGACAGGGGAAGTCCCTTTGTAAGGCTTACCGGTAGTCCATACTCGGAAAATATCTCAGAGATGATAGAGGAATAGTCATTCAGGTCAGGGAAGATAACCCTCATCTTCCCGAGATCTTGGGACGCGTCCATACTGTCTTCATGGATAATTCTCTTGATCTCACCTGCAATGGCACGTATCTCATCCACCCTGTTGGCAAAGGACCTGATTTTTAGACTGTCTGCGGGTATCTCATCCATCAGCCCATGGAAGTAGATACCTCCGGCGACCGGATTGGGGAAAGGCGCTTCATCGGCCCTCTCTACCTGTGTATCAACGCCCGCGTCTTCCAGCCTCTCCATCAGGGACACCAGGGGGACAAAGATCCGGTATGCCTCATGGCGACCTTCATGGGCATCTCCTATATGACCCTTATCCTCCCAATGCCACCAGGCATCTCTCCCGCTTGATCTCTTAAATCCATTGATCGGGTCTTCTGTCAGGCTGTCATAATCAAGGAGCCACCACACCTCATCGACATGGTTGAATAGATGGAAGAGAATATCCTCCTCAACCCGCGACAGGTGGATAAAGCCGTCAAATACGATGACCTCCATATCGGTCAAGACATGGGGTATGCCGCCATCCTTTAAAAAGGATCTGACACCGGATATGAGATCATCCTCATCATATCCCCTGATCTCCCTCTTGATCTCCTCATAATCCCCAAAGAGCCACGTCAGATCACTTTCCAGGGCATATCGCTCTTCGCCCGTGCCGGGCGCTCTCTGGTCCAGTCTTATTATCCTGCCTTCCAGTTCCTGGACAAACCTGTCCTGGATATTATTCCTCACGAGCTGGGAGAAGAATCCGGAGATAGTCCTGTATATTCCGGGGAAATCGATCTCTTGATTACGGTCCGATAAAAGGCGGGAAAAATAAGGGAGCCCGTCAGGCTGTGCCCCCCTTTGCTTCAAGATCTTCTCTACAAGCAGGGATCGTACAGTATCATCGATAGACCTGTAATCCTTGAACCGCTCAAACCTGACATTCTCTTCAAAGATCCGATATATAATACCGGTTAAGGTATCCACCCTCCTCCTGAGCCAGAACCCGTCATCCGCCTCAAGCTCCATGACCCTCCCCCTTGTGGGAACAAGGTGCAGGACGGACGCCTGCCCATGCGAGGCCATCTTCCCGGCCAGAAGACTCTGCCTTGCATCAACGCTACGGCCCACAAGATAGCTAACCCTGCCCATTATTCAAATCGATCCTTATACAACTCTGACAAGTCTCTGATTGTTTCAAATCGGTTTCCATGTATCATCTTTCCTTGTTGATGATTAATCCTTTGGCCTCAAGGCTTAGATCATAAATGACAAACCTGGCCTGGTCAACCCCGGCCCTTATGAAACCATTTAATTTGAGATACGCCATAAATTTTTTCTTAGGCTGCAATATAACGTTCAGCTACCGGAGGAGTGTATAATAGACCTACCCATTGTTTAAGAGATACGATATTTATACCTTATCAGGTCATAAATTAGACTTGATGTTTTAACCTGTAAATGTAATATGTATTTCATTGAGGATAATAAACATGATCTGGATAATAAAAATAACATTATCATTATCCCAAGAATCAAAGGCAAAGCACAATAACACATAAGATTTAAGATCCCATCACCTAACATCATAATCATTCTTGACTATTCGTCTGACTTTAAATTGTTTTTAACAGGGTTAAGCGGCATCTACAAACAAGTAAAAGACAGAATTGTAACACTAATGCTATTGCAACATTGCAATGCTTTATTAATCCACTGATCCCTTATAAAGTTCCTCTTCATGATAATATTGAAATCTTTTTTTCTTAGCTGAAAAGAATGATGCTTTTCGGAAAATATCATCTCGTATGCCGCCTTACAAGCGATGCGCTGCTTCCGTATTTCAAAGGCTCCACATTTCGAGGAGCATTTGGCCATGCCCTGAAAAACGTTGTCTGTGCGCTTAAGAGACAGGAGTGCAGACAGTGTTTGCTTAACAGGAAATGTTTATACTCAGTTGTGTTTGAAAAACCATTACCTGAAGAATCATCCAGGGGGGCAAGGATTTCAGGACCACCGAACCCCTTTGTCATCGAGCCTCCGCTCAATACGGACATTCACTTTCAGGAAGGGTCCTCCTTTGATTTTAACCTGCTGCTCTTTGGAGATGTTAACCATAGTATCCCATATTTCATCTATGCCTTTGAACAGATGGGAAAGATCGGCATAGGCCGAAGGCTTAATGGGAAAAGAGGACTATTTAAACTTGAGTCTGTAATGGTTGGAGATAAGCCTGTTTATAACAGCAGCGAACGGAAATTGCGCGCTGGCGATACTTTTGAGCACATTTCCCTTTTACCCGCGGATCTCTCGCCGCAAGAGAGCTTCAGGCTCAAAGTAAACATGGTCACCCCTATGCGCCTTAAATTTGAAAACAGGCTTAAAGCCGATCTGCCTTTTCATGTCCTGGTAAGGGCTATGTTGCGCAGGGTTTCTTCGCTTTTCGAATGCTATGGTGAAGGCGAACCCGAACTGGACTACAGGGGACTTGTCAAAAGGTCAGAAGAGATAAGGATCGTGGAAGACAGCCTCAGATGGTATGATTGGCGACGTTATTCCTTCCGACAGGAACAGTCGATGCTCATGGGCGGCATGGTGGGTTCGATCACCTATGAAGGTAAAATCGGTGAATATATGCCACTTGTCGATCTCTGCTCCAAAGTTCATCTGGGCAAGCAGACATCATTTGGTCTGGGAAAGATGAAGGCGGAGAAGGTATCATGAAAAATATACTGCTGGCCGTTACCGGTCTAAGTCCACAGGTCGTGACTGAAACCCTGTTCGCGCTCCACCAGAGTTCGCGCAGAATAGACGCCGTTCATGTGATAACCACGCGGGACGGAAAGGACATGATTTACACCGGCCTCCTGGCGGAACAAGGCGGCCATTATTACCGGTACCTTGATGAGTACGGGATCGATCCAAACAGTATTGATTTTTCGCATCGCAATATTCACGTGATCACGGACGAGCATGGAGTCGAGATCCCGGATATCTCCAATGAATCCGACAACGAACATCTACTCAGAAAATGCCTGGAGCTTTCTTTTAATTTTACCCGTTCTCCTGATACGAGCGTGCTCTTTTCCGTTGCGGGCGGCCGCAAAACAATGAGTTCGTGTCTCACGCTGGCCGCCCAGATGTACGGCCGGCCGCAGGACAGGATCTATCACGTGCTTGTATCTCCTGAATTTGAAAGCAACCGGGATTTCTATTATCCGCCGAAAACATCAAGGCAGATCGAGCTGAAAGACAACAAGGGCCGGCCGTTTTATAAGGATGCCGCATACGCGCAAGTCGATCTTATACACATTCCGTTTGTATCAATCCGCAGCCACTTGTCGGCTGATTTTCTTAAGGAACCAAAAGACCCGGGCACACTGATGCTTTCCCTGATCAGGGAAGAAAAAACCTCATTGACCGTGAACCTTATCAACCGAAAGATCACCTACCGGTCGCTTGAAATGGATATGATGCCCGCCCACCTGGCATTGTATTCGTTTTTTATCATGCAGAAAAAAGAATGTACAAAGGAAGTCGATAACTGCGGCAGTTGCACGGACTGTTTTCTGGATATCCAGACCATCTTTGAAAGACAGAGAAAGATCACCGATCTCTACAAAAAGATATCCACGGGCAGGCCCCTTGATGAAATGAGTGATACCGGAATAACAGGCCTGAGCTCTGAAAACTTCAACATGTACAAGGGCAAGATCAAAAGCGATCTTTTGAAAAGTTTCGGACCATACTCGCTGAAAGACCTTGAGATCGCGTCACAGGGTGCAAGACCCAACACCAGGTATGGGATTCGGATGGATAAGGGGAAGATAGAGATAGTTTTCTGAGTATAGCTTATGGCCTGGATTCGCATATATCATGAATGGGGGCGCCTTGATTGTCATGATCAGATTATTTACGGAGTTTTTTTTATGCGTCCGAGGGAGTTGCCGCGGAAATGGCGGATCGGGTGCCCTTGTTGATCTCTTCTTCCTGTGAGGTCCATTGTTTTGAAAGCTCCTCACAGGGAAGGTCGGACATATCAGGATATTTACGAACTGTCCGGACAGGAAAAAGGGTAAGCTGATCTCCTTCAACAACATATCCGAATAAAGATTCGGCACGAAAGGGTGGAGGCAAGGTAATTCGGCCCTTGAATCTGTTTTTAAAATATTGTTATCTGCCATATTATTTCTCCCTTGGAAAATAGTAACAATGTAAAGTTGATTATAATACCCATTGTACCATTTGTTAATAATGGGAAATAGGGCTTCGCAACGTTGCAGTGGTTGTTTAAATCCGCTTTACGATAGACAATAATAATTATGTACGGAGAATGAAAATGTCATTTTATATTTCACGGTTTAAAGGAATTGAGAGTCAAAATTTTGATATAGAAATTATCACGCCTCTCTTCCTCGGCGGCGCTGACCCTAAAAAAGCTGAACTTCGAGTTCCTTCAATTAAAGGCGCACTCAGGTTCTGGTGGAGGGCATTGTATGGGTCTGAAAACCTGGCTGACATGAAAAGTCAAGAGGCGGAAATCTTTGGCTCGATAGCTAAAAAAGCAAGCTTTTCTTTGCACATAAAAGATACCCAAAATGCAAATTCAGTCTTGGCCGATCTGCCACAGGGAATTAAGGTTCCAACAACGAGTAAAGGGAGAACGTTCAAAATATCTATTATCGAGTACCTTGCATACGGTTTATGCGAATACAATAAACAGTTTAAAAGAAACATATATGTAAAAGAGCATATACCTGCGGGGAGTAGGTTCAAGATTGTATTAAGGTTTTATGACAATTTTAAAAAGGATGAAATCCTTAACTCATTTAAAGTCCTTATTAATTTTGGCGGGTTGGGATCACGTTCAAGAAATGGATTCGGCTCAATTAGTTCGAAAAAATCATCGATAGGATATAAAAATGAAGGAACCATGAAATCTTACACGGCTTTCTCCGAAATGACAAAACTTTTCGAGAAGTTCACCCCAAAAGATAAATGGGAAGATGCATTATCTGAAATTGGGAAAGTATACAGGAAAGCTCGAAATAACCTTGAGAATAAACATGTTTTTGAAAAAAGATCACTGATAGCCAAACCCTTAATTGTTAAAGGTGAGGTTAATATTAATGACCGACACTCCAAACCTTACTTCCTGCATGTAAACAAGCTACATGATGGAAAACACCAGGGGCAGATTCTCTATATGCCTTACAACTATTATAAACAAGGCAAAAGAGAAGAATATTTTCAGGCCTGCGAGCAGGTGAATCAAAAAATACTGGAATTATCAGGAGACTCACGATGAAATTTCAAAAACCAGATACCGGTTACTGGGATGCCAAATTCGCGGCCTATATGCACGACCCGATTGATAAGGTCTTCCAAATACGTGGGCATGAAGAGCGAGGAGCGAAACAGCTTGAAGTTTTTGGCCTTCAAAAACCAAGTGATGAATTCTGGAAAAAAGCCGACAGCATTGCCGCTGGATTTGAGAGAGGCCAGGTGCCGACTTACAGCAAGAATTCGAATTTGAACGGCGCTGTGGATTTTTTGAAAAATCCGATAATAACACACCCTACTTCAAATAAATCTCGACTGACCATTAACCTGCCGGAAAGTCTTTCAAGAGAAGACGAGGGTAGTATTGGTGCGGAACTGCTAGATTTTTTACGGGAGGATATCGGTGTAAAAGCAGGTGAAGGGGGTTATTCTGCCAGATTCAAAGATGATCCTGAAGGATTTGCGATGGCGCGCTTTTTATACACACACCTCGTACTCAGGTTCAGGTTGGCCGAAAAAAATGTGGCTGAAATTGGCGCATTATGGCACAGGCTCCCTGCTGATTCAAGGTTCCCCGATCACTCCATCTGGCAGCACAATGCCCTTACTTCGGCATTATATTCATGTATGGATATGGCAAAGGATGCAAGTCAAATCGGCATGATGGTATTCAGCGTCACCCCGGTTCAGGTATTTATTGCCAAGGCAAGAAAACTAAGGGATTACTGGACCGGATCGGTTCTGCTATCCTGGCTGGCCTTTGAAGGTATCCGCTGGGTTATTGAAAATTTAGGGCCGGATCATATCCTGTATCCGTCTTTGATAGATCAGCCTTTGATTAACGAATACCTTAAACAAAAATGGGAAACAGGAAACGTTTCATCATATAACAAGGCAAAGGGGATAGCATCTTTTCCGAACAAATTTCTTTTTCTTGTGCCTTTAACTCTGGTGGAAACCATCGGTGAAGATCTTTCCGGACATATCAAAAACGCGTGGCTAAAATTGAGCAAGATTGTTGAAAACCATATTTTATCAATTGTTCTGGGAGAACATACACACATAAAGGAACTTTTCAAAAGACAAAATTCAAACTACTGGGATCTTCAATGGTCGGCTGTCAAGCTCTTGGACAAGGACGACAAAGATGATTTTTCAGACCTTCAGGCGGAAAAAAGCTATGCAAAGCAATATAAGGTGCTGGAAATATTTAATGAGTTAATCAAGGATAAGCCCTATTATGAAAACAGCGGCCGCGGCATGCTTTACTCAGTGTCGCATGCCCTGGTTCAATCAGCTCTGGCAGCCCAGAAGTCACAAAAAAAGATTGCGCGATCGCCGGAACCGGGTGAAAAATGTCACCTTTGCGGTGAATTTGAGGTGTTGCATTCAACGGCTCATAAATCGGGCGATGGCGCTAAAAAGTATAAAAAGAATATTAAGGAATTTTGGGATAATCTTAACAAATCATGGCTGGCTGAATATGATTTTAATGAAAACGAAAGGCTTTGCTCGGTATGCATTATCAAAAGAATAGCATACAAAGCACTGCAAAAAGAAAAAGACCACATCCTTTGCAGCAGCTTTGAAGGTATGGATCATTACCCGTCAACAACTCAGCTGGCCTTTTACAATAAGTTTAAAAGAGAGGGTGTAACCGAGAAAGAAGAACAATACAAAATCGCTCAAAAAGCTCACGACGAACCTGATGAAAAGGCGGAAAACCGGGACAGGTATTATGCCATTCTTATTATGGACGGCGATCATATGGGCAAGCTGGTCAACGGCGAAACCCTTGCGTCAACATGGGAGTCAGTGATCCATCCTGAAATTGTGGATAGACTGAAACAGCCTGAATTTGACGAAAAATTCAGGACAACATGGGAACTCATATTCGATAAACATAATCAACGGCTTCTTACGCCATCTATTCATGCGGCTATATCGGAGTCATTGGGGGATTTTTCCATTTACGGAGTCGATAGCATCATAAGAAATAATAACGGGAGGCTGATTTATGCGGGCGGAGATGATATTTGCGCTGTTTTACCGGTTGATACGGTATTAAAAACCGCAGAGGAGATACAAGGATATTATAACTCCTTCTTCAGGATTATTTCAGATAAGAAAAATGAAACAATCAGCAATACATGGAATGCGGAACCCGGGAAAATGTCTGCCTGTCTGGGAGAAGGCGATCTTATTTCCATCTCTGCCGGTATTCTGATTTGTCACCATAAGGAAAATTTATCTCAAATGATTGCAAGGGCTCATCACCTTCTGGACGAAAAAGCCAAAACAGAAACAGGACGCAATGCCTGCGCCATTGAGCTTAGAAAACGCTCCGGCGGATCGCGATATTTTGCAAGTAAATGGGAGGATAATAAAACCTGGGAATCCTTTCACCGGATCGGAGATTTAATAAGCAACAAGAACAAAAAGGAAATTTCCGCTTCACTAGTTTACAGGCTTGAGCATTTCAGATCCGGAATAGAAGCAATATTGAAAAAAGATAATTATAAGAATCTTTTAACCGGTTTTATTAAAAAGCAGCTTGATCGTTCCATGCTGGCTGCAGGAAAAAATAGCAAGGAAGAACTTGAAGATTTTGCAAAACAAATGGTCAATATCATCGTAATCAAAGATCCGAACGGAAAACCGTCTTTTGAGCCTGAAGGCTTGATTGTAGCCGGATTTATCGCCGACAAGGGAGGTAAACAATGAACTGGTATAGTTTTAAGCCAGCGGATACTCTGTTTTTTAAGGGAGCCGGACCTATGAATATGGGAGAAAATCATACCGCAACAGCCAATTTCCCGCCGCCTGCACATACCATGGAAGGCGCGTTAAGAACCACAATCCTTAAGCAGAATAAAATATCGATTGAGCAGTATTATGACAACAGTATTGACGGCAAGTTGCTCGACATAATCGGCCCAGCGGATAAAAAGGCAGGTTTTTCGATTATTGGGCCTTTATTCAGCTTGAACGATACGCTCTATGTGCCGGCGCCTTATTCGTGGTTTTGCGATAAGGATAATGGTAAAAAGAATGATAGAGGAAAAATGCCATTGCAGATATATAAAAGTCGTCTGATAAACAGCCGCTTGATAAAAACCTCTTTAAAAAATCTTTTTTGGGCGAAGGGTGAACAAAGTGAACTGGAAACTCTGGGCGGAAAATGGATTTCTTTATCCGACTTATACTCTCATAAAAATACTGTTTTCATAAAAGAGATTCATGTTTTTTTTCATGAGGAAAACAGAACAGGCATTGCCCTTGACAGTAATCGAAGTGTGAGGCCTCATCACTTATACGCTTTCAGTCATGCAAGGCTCAATAAAAATGTAAACCTGATATTCGGTGTGGATAGGGCCTTACCGATTTCAGATAACGGGGTCTTGAACCTGGGGGCCGAACAAAGGTTCGGATTATACAGCAAGATGCCGGATATTAATTTTATCGCGAGCGGTTCAGGTTTGTTTATGTCTATATCGCAGACAGCAGGCACAAAGCAGTCAAACGAAGCTGTTGTTGCAACCGGGAAAATCCAATATTTGGGAGGATGGGATATGAAAAGGGGCTTTCACAAGCCAATGACAGGATTTTTTCCTCCTGGCAGCATTTTTAACAAAAAACTAAATAATAATTTCATACAGATATAGGGAGGGCAGTTATGCTGAAAAAAGAGTTGTGTTCAATTTGTAGATTTTATGCGGTGTCACCGATCCATGCCGGCAGCGGCGCATCAACATCTGCCGTTGACTTGCCGATTCAGAGGGAACGGCATACGAACTACCCTCACATCCAGGCATCCGGCATAAAAGGGGCGTTCAGGGCACATTTCAGACAGTTCTGCGATAAAAGTAATGATATCCAGCTCATAAATCTGCTTTTTGGCTCTGATAAGCAGGACGGCTGGGGAAATGACATTGATAGTTTGCCTGGCGCAATGTCGGTATCCGATGCCAGGCTATTGGCATTTCCTATGCGCTCAAATATCGCCCCCTTTGTTTGGGTTACATGTCCGTATATTCTTAAAAGACTGCAAACCGATCTGGAATATATTGGTATGGAAATGATAACTGATGAATATGAAATAAAAAACGATAACGCATTTAATATCGGAGAAGAAAATCTTAATGGTGATGTTATTATCGAGGATGCAGTTGTGAATGTTAAAAACGGCATCAAAGACAAAGCCTTTATTAAAGAATATTTTTCCGAACTGAAAAGGCTGATTCTAATCTCCGATGAAATGTTCGATTATGCTATTTCATCCTGCACTGAAATCCAAACAAACATTAAGATCAGTTCAAAAACAGGAACTGCCGAAGAAGGTGCACTAAGGTATCAAGAATTTTTACCGGCTGATTCTATTTTATACGCCATTGTTCACTACAGTGGAAGAAACCTAGGCGAAATAAAAAATGATGATAAGCAAAATCTGCTTGCTGATCTGGTAAAAGACATGAATGCTGAGATGATAAAAAACCATGTGGAAGATACTGTAAAAGGGTTCATCCAGATCGGCGGCGATGAAACCCTTGGAAAGGGGATATGTAAACTTGACTGGAACCTAGGAGGTGCAAAATGAGAACACTTGGGCAGAAAAGAGCAGAGTTTGCTTTGGAAGAAGTGCTTGCCATACCTAAAGACAAAAAGAAAGATTTCAAATCTTTTTCCGCAGGTGCACCTTCAATGATCCTTCAAAATGGTTTTGGTCAGGCACTAGCGTTCTGGCTTTCAAAGGGGACTGATAAGGATTTGAAAATAAAAGAAAAAGATAAGCATATTGTTTTATTTGATATGATTTGGAAATGGCTCCCCTTTGTAAAGGATGATGTGAAAAACAGATTTTTAAAAAAGGACAAAGCCAAAACCCGCACAGATTTCATTAGACAATTATCCGGTATGGATCAGCTTAAATACCTTACAGCCCAAAAAGAGACGCTTGCTTTGTTGGAATGGGTAAAAAGATACGCAAACGCCGACCTATAAGGAGGGTATGATGTTTTATCCATATAGCAATCAACTTCAGACGGTTGCCAAATCGTTTAGTAAGGGCAATTTTTCCCTGTGGTTTAATAAACTGATCCCCCTGAATAATGCAACTAAATGCAAGCCGTGTAATCAACGCGGTAATGATAAAGAAGCGGTTCAATATTACGAATCCATCTACAATGGATTAAAAACCAACAAAACACTTAAAAACCTTCTTGATAAAAAGCAAAGGAACCAAAAACAATTTTGCGAATTTTATGAAAACGCAGGCTATAAAATTATTAACTATCAAGCAGAACTTAAAACTCCATTGATAACCGGAATCGGCCAGACTCATCCGTATGAAATTGGGATGGTTTTTGACCATACTATCGGGATTCCTTATCTCCCTGCATCCAGTGTTAAAGGAATTGTAAGATTTGCACATATGCTGGAACTGATCGAAAGTGACAATCTGTCTGATTATAGAGCTTCAAATAAAGATGGTGAATATATCATTGAATCCAATTTGAAAACTTTAGTACCTGCTATTTTTGGCGGCGACGCAGACGAAGAAAAAGAAGGGAAAAAGAAAATAAAAAAATTAAAAGGCAAAGTGATTTTTCTAGATGCCTATCCCAACAAGGTCCCCGATCTTCATGTTGACATAATCAATCCGCATTATGGCCAATATTATGGCGACGATGAGAACAAAACACCTCCGGCTGATTACCTTGACCCTACCCCCATCAAATTCCTCACGGTAAAGCCGGGAGCAGTATTTACATTTAAGGCATTGATTTCAAAGGATTCGGATTTTCTTCTCGAACCACTAAAGACCGCTTTTCAAAAGGCTCTTGAAGATGAAGGAGTGGGCGCAAAAACTGCTGTTGGTTACGGAAGATTTGAGATTCAAAGACTGGCTGATTTGAAAGATAAGCAGCTTGATGGCGATTCTATAAAATTGATAGAGACTAAGGAGAAATTACCATTAGATAAAATGCTTGAAAAGCTATCTTTTCTCAAGAATACCGAAACAGGTCGTATCTTAGGCGAAATTGTAAACAATATAGAAAAAGAACTTAAGACAGTTGAAGATAAGGCAGAAATAGCAAAAGCAATAAAAGAAAAATTAGGCACAAAAGGATTCAAAAAAATTGACAGGAAAAAGGACAAATATCTTTCTAAACTGATTGACCAGTTAGATAAGCCTCAGAGTTAGTTTATAAACATACCTGATGATTGATGAGTTTTCAGCGGAAAACAGGAAGGTGTTGGCGTTTGCTTTGAAAAGATATTGGGAAACCCATGGGAAGTGGAAAAAGGGTTCAAAGAAGCAGCGGGTAAAGGTGCAAAGGGTAAAAGCAGTACTGGGAGAATAACAGGATAATAAACCAATGGAACTCTTTGAATATTGTGGACAGATGTCTGAGAATGAGAAGAGGTGCCGGGAATGAAAGATAAAAAGGAATATTGGGTTGACATGGCCGAATATGATCTGGAGACTGCATGGGTTATGCTGAAGGGCGGCAGATACCTGTATGTAGGATTTATGTGCCATCAGGTTATTGAAAAAATGTTTAAAGGGCACTATGTCCTCATAAATAATGAGAACCCCCCTTTCACACATAATCTGAGATACCTGGCCCAGCAAAGTGGACTATTTGAAAAAATGGACGAGAATCAAAAGGATCTTGTTGAATTAGTTGGACCATTGAACATTGAAGCGAGGTATCCGACATACAAAGAAAAAGTATTAAAAGCGCTTAGCAAAGAAAGATGTGAATATATCTTGAAAAGAACAGAGGAATTATACCAATGGACAAAAAACAAGCTATAGAAATTGTCAGAAATTATGCGGAAGTTGTAAAGAAAAAGTTGTCTGTGAAGAAAGTCATACTTTATGGATCCCACGCAAAAGAAAACGCAGGAAAGGACAGCGATATAGATGTAGCAGTGGTTTTAGATTCTATAGAAGATGACTATCTTTCGACCGGCGCGCTGCTTTTTAAGTTAAGCAGAGACATTGATTTAAGGATAGAGCCTGTTTTAGTGGAACAGGGGGATGATGTAAGCGGATTCCTGGATGAGATTACAAAAACCGGAGAAGTCGTTTACAGCGCAGATTAATCGAGGTCTCCAATCCCCTATTGGGCTAAGGACAAAACCGATGGGTAAAGAAGTTACCCCTGATTATTTCACTGACATGAAAGAAAAGGGAAATAAGCTGCTCGCTAATATCCAGACAAAACTTCCCGAACTTGAGACACTTTTGGAAGAAGTCAGTTCTCATTGGGGGTATGAAGATCCTATCTACCGCTTCTATCATCATTCTTTCAAGGTTTATGGGCTTCAGCATGTAACCAGGAGGATTGTTGATGTATTGAAGGGCCTGGCGCCGGAAGGCCGGTCACTATGTAAGGAATTTGAGGAAATCATCAAAGAGGGCGCCGGCGGAAAGGAATTTGAACATGGACACAACGAAAAATGGACACATCACACACGACCATTTGTTGAAGCCTTCTTCCACGCCAAATATTTTCTGGAGATGGTTGTCAAATATGGAAAGGAGATGGAGGAGCCGTTGGAGATACTGCCGTCCGGCTGGGCAGCAGTACTATGCCTGTATGATGTACGCTGAATAAGAGCATTTTCTATTTCTGTCGCATAAATTTTTTTATTTCGTCATGATTGCCCGCAAAAAGAAAGGTGATTTGGTCGGTGAACTCAAAGAGAATGCGGTCCTTGATCCCGGCACGGATTTCCCAGTAATCTGCATGCCAGTTTTTAAGGCCGAGTCCGGTGGGTAGTTCAGCCTCGCCGTCTACGTACTTCATGAGGGTGTCAATGGCCTGGTAAACCTTTTGTTGACGGGGCGAGGAAAATTTCTTGAAGCGACGGTCAAAGCTGGTTTTAAATTCGTATCGCACTTTATTTCATTAAGTTTTTTAGGTGCTTACGCGCTGATGTGGAGTCCTTGTGACGTGTGCCCCGCTCTTTTTTCAATTGATCAAGCTTGGAGGCCAGCTTTTTGTAATCATTGCGACTGAATTCCTGAATGTCCACGGCTCGCAGTCGAATTGAGTCATCATCACACTCGATGCTGACATAATCGCCTTCATTTAAATGAAGGCGCCCCATGAACTCTTTTGGTATTGTCACCTGCTTGTTGCGGGTTATTCGTCTTAACATGATGTATCACCTGAAACAAATATTTAGTATTTTACATAAATACTAATTTACAATTTTGTTAATGTCAATAATAAATATTTTCATTTGAAAAAACAATGCCGGATTCAGGCCGGCGGAACTCGCCGGATCTCCCGGATGGAATCAAAATGGGAATCGGCAGAGAGAATCTCTTTTATATCATGATGTATCATAGTGGCAGCATGAACTGCATCACGCGAGGTTATGCCGGGATATTTTTTTATTAAATCCATTGCCAGATCCGTGTCGCGGAGCGTCACAGGAAAAATCTCCGCGCAGAGTTCAACCATTGAAGTATATGCCGATTCAGCCTGAGAGAATCTCTTGATTGAAAAAAACCGGTACAATATCTCCTGGAGCACTTCAGTATTAGTAACAACCTGTATGCGTCCGTCTTTAATTTTTTCAAGTACTATTCTGCATGGCGCGCGAAGGGGATGAGGGCCTCCGATAGAGTACATAATCAGATTGGCATCAATGAACTGATAGGATGGAGCTTTCATGGGCAAGAATACTTTTTCTTTTGGTATTCCGCTTCCCATTCCTGGTAATTTTCGGGAACGGGCAGCTCAGGTAAAGACAGGAGCCGATCCACGGCATTGGAGATACGGCGCTGATTGGCCTTTTTTAAATGATATTCTTCGATGGCCTCCCGAACCAGAGCGCCCAGCTTCTTTTTCTGTTGCGCGGCGATTTCAGCCAGGCCCTGAAATTGCTCCTCTGTCAATAATACCTGGATCTTTTTTTGATACTTTGGCATAGTCACCTCTTTTTAGATGGATTATTGCAATAATATTAAATAAATACTCTTTTGTCAATAATATTTTTAGATCTATCGTATAGAGAGGATCGATCTTGGATCTTTCAAGTGTACAAAAAACCAAATGACAACATCACTTTTCCTGATATTCAACCATACGTTCACGAAGGCCCAGAGGGCCAACGCGCTGCATGCATTGGGTGTAGAACGGATTATGGATATGCCGCCTGATCATAAAAAGATCTGGAGCAATATCCCCCCGGATTTACCCACAATAGAGGCATACCTGGAACCTGTGCAGGCATGGCTGAAAACAAAATCCGAAAAGAATGATTTCGTGCTTATCCAGGGCGATTTCGGGGCATGCTATATCATGGTTAATTATGCCTTCAAACTCGGGCTTATCCCCATATATTCAACAACACGTCGCGAGACAAAAGAAGAGCTTTTTCAAGACGGATCAGTTAAACTGACTCATCATTTTCAGCACCAGATTTTCAGGAGGTATGAGAAATGAAGACTTGCCTGGTTTCTTTGGTGAGTGATCAGACTATTCCAAATATTCTAATAACCGCTGCAATCCGCCCTGATTACCTGCTGCTTTTAAGCACTGCCTCAATGGAAAAGAAGAACAAGTCTCAGGCTATTCTCAACTGCCTTTCAATCCTTAATATGGATTATCACAACCACAGCTCTAAGATTATAGTCCCTGAAGGCTCGGTTCCTGATTTTTATGAAAAGGTAATTGAATGGCTCAAATCAAATAGAAATTACTATCAATTTATTACTAATTTAACCGGTGGAACAAAACTTATGTCTCTTGCCGCTTATGAAATATTTAAAAGCTATGGCGCGGATATGGTTTATATGCCCATACCTAAGAATTTGTATTTCCGTGTGCATCGGCCAAATGACCCTATTCCTGTCCCGATTCGTCTTTCAGTAGAGGCATATTTGACTGCGTATAATGTTTCGATAGAAAATCGAAAAATACTCGATGAGTTAAAACAGGAAGCTCATGACAGGAAGCATACCACTTATTTTTTATTTGACCATTACAAAGAAATTGAGCCACTATTACAGCAGATGGGGAGAATCCTGCGTTCATTAAAAAGAAAGGACGTTAAAAAAGGATACGACTTTTTAATGAACTATCTGCCTGAAAGCCCCGTTGAAAAAAACCTGCTGGGTAAACTTGGTTTTGCATACGCAGGAGGCGCTATATCGAAAAGGATTGATGCATCTGATTGGAACTACCTGAGAGGGGGGTGGCTTGAGGAACGGGTTTTCCTGGCTATTGAATCAATCCTGCCAGGAGATAACTCAGATATATGCCTCGGATTACATTGTAGGATCAATGGCAATGATAACGAATATGATGTGCTTTTTACCTACGAAAATATTCTTTATGTTGTAGAATGTAAATCATTGAAAGCTCCCATGGGCAGCGAAAAACAGGAACGAGGGGGGACAATTAATGACTTCCTTTATAAGCTTGGAGCCCTCCGGCAGAATTTTGGTTTGACTCCAAAGGGCATTCTGGCAACAACTTCAAATAACGTGCTTGATAAAAATGGGAATATTAAACCCCATTTGCTTGAGAGGGGGAAGCTGTTTAACACGCAAATTGTACCTCTTCGGCAAATCTCTGATTTGGAGGGGTGGTTAAAAGAAAAGATAATGAAATAGACTGGCTGTCAGTTTTTGCCAACAGATAAACTATGCTCTTTGACAACTGAATACGGCAACGTTGCAATCCTTTGAATATAAAGGTCTCCTCTTATAATGCAGAAAAAGAGAGGAGGCGGATTATGATCGCATATGTCAAGACCCAGGGTGCGCGGATCGTAAAAGAGGGGCGGCATCTGCTGGTTCGGAAGGGAGATGGCATCTATAACACCCTTTTCACCTACAAGCTGGATCAGCTTCTGCTCTTTGGAAACATCGAGATCACACACAGCGCCATGTGCCAGATTATGCGCAACAACATCGACACCGTGTTTCTCACCCGGTTCGGAAGGTATCTCGGCCGGCTTGCTCCGGTTGAATCAAAGAATGTGTTCCTTCACAAAAGACAGTACCGCCTGCTGGATGATCCTGATTTTGGGCTCAGACTTGCGAAGGTTATTGTGGCCGGCAAGCTCTCCAATATGGCAACGCTCTTAATGAGGATCAAGAGGAGCAGGAAGAAGCCCGAGGCTGGTAATGCGGCAGCGCAGATCCAGGATCTGCTTGCAAAACTTGCTGCCGCGGAAAGTGTCGACAGCGTGCGTGGGTACGAAGGCAGGGGCGGCGCCCTTTTCTTCAAGGTTTTCCGGTGCGGCCTTGTTTCGGACATGGACTTTTCAAAAAGAGTGCGGAGGCCGCCAACCGATCCGGTCAATGCGGTGTTATCCCTCCTGTACACGTTCCTGATGAACAGGGTCTATTCTGCAGTGCGTGTGGCTGGACTGGACCCGTATCCGGGTTTTCTCCATTCAATCGACTACGGGCGCTATTCCCTGGTGCTCGACCTTATGGAAGAGTTCCGTTCGATTATTGCCGAAACTCTCACCTTGTCCCTTTTTAACCTTAATATACTCCAGGAGGAGGATTTTATAAGGGAAGAACCGCCAAAAAAGGCTTCCGTGGATTCAGAAACCGAGGTAACTCCGGACGTCACTGCTGATCCCATCGGTTTAATATCCGTTAGCGATGCTGAATCTGTAGAATTTGATCTTCCCGAACAAAGGATGGAGGAGACACCTGCACAACCGGCCCAGGTCACCGGAAAATACCCCGTTAAACTCAGACAGGAGGCCTTTAAACGGGTTATAGATGCTTTTGAGAAAAAATTGACCACAACATTTTTCTATCCCCCTGCTGAACGCCAACTTACATACGGTGACGCCATTATTTTTCAGGCAGGCCATTACCGGAAAGTTATAGAAGGAGAGGTTGATGTTTATCAACCCATATTGCTGAAATGATCATATTTGTAACATATGATATTACAGATCCGAAACGCCTGAAAAGGACCCATGCCTTCTTAAAGGAATTCGGCCTGAATACCCAGAAGTCGGTCTTTGAATGCGATATAGACGATGTTGCGCTCAAAAGGATCAGGCGTTTTTGCAAGGATATGCTGGATCTTGAAAGTGATGCCGTTCGAATCTACAAGATCTGTTCACGTTGTTTAAATAAGGTGGAGCTATCAGGATTGGGGATAAAACTTACACAGTTAGATTATATGGTTGTATGATCAAGGGAGGCTTATTTTATCTATATACCACATATGCTAGTTTTTGATTCTACCGTTGCATAACAATGAACTCCCAAGATTTTATTCTGGACAAATATTTTTATTTGATTAGACGGTTAGTGCTTTTGATTTATATGAGCGGCGAAGCCGCATATTATAAAATCGTGGAGCGATTTTATCATGAACATGCTCGTGGCATATGATATTGCCGAACCCCGCAGGCTTGGCAAGGTGGCGAAGGTGCTCAAAGACTATGGTACGCGTGTGCAGAAATCCATCTTTGAGGTAAACGTTGAGGGCAAGAACTTCTCGGAAATGAAGACCCGAATTGAGGGGGAGATAGAGGCATCTGAAGATGCGGTGAAATACTTCCCTTTATGCGAAAAATGCGCGGGCACCATTGAGATCATCGGCCAGGGCGTTCTTGTTGACCCGGATGAAGAGTATACCGTGCTATGACGCGAACCTTGAAGCCTGTACCAGTTGAATTGATAACTTACTGATATTGTTGAGCATGTCCGGCTGGCCGCTCCTGCGGTACGCTTGCTGGATATTTTGCCTGTCTTATCAGTGCTTTAGAGTGAAACCAGGTGATATGAAAGGAGGTGATTACTTATGTATTTTAAAATATTAAAGGAGGTACGCGGAAATGTGTTGCCAAGCGCCCGATTTTACGGCAAATCATAGGCCCGCGGTTGGAATTGACCTGAATCACGAAGGGATTGAGACCTAACGGTCCTGTGGCCGTTAGAGAAAATATCTTCCCCGTTGGAATTGACCTGAATCACGAAGGGATTGAGACTTTATCTTGTTTATAGACAGTGAGATCATTCTTGTGAGTTGGAATTGACCTGAATCACGAAGGGATTGAGACGCTAACGACCCTATGGCCGTTAGAGAAAATATCTTCTCCCTGGTTGGAATTGACCTGAATCACGAAGGGATTGAGACTAACGACCCTATGGCCGTTAGAGAAAATATCTTCTCCCGTTGGAATTGACCTGAATCACGAAGGGATTGAGACCTGTGTACCAAGCATAAAAAAAGATATCTGCCTCGCTTCGTTGGAATTGACCTGAATCACGAAGGGATTGAGACCTAACGACCCTATGGCCGTTAGAAAAAATATCTTCTCCCGTTGGAATTGACCTGAATCACGAAGGGATTGAGACTAACGACCCTATGGCCGTTAGAAAAAATATCTTCTCGTTGGAATTGACCTGAATCACGAAGGGATTGAGACTAACGGTCCTGTGGCCGTTAGAGAAAATATCTTCCCCTGTTGGAATTGACCTGAATCACGAAGGGATTGAGACTAGAGAAAATATCTTCCCCTTGGTGGCGGAAGATTCCGGTTGGAATTGACCTGAATCACGAAGGGATTGAGACCCAGAAGACACCCTGTCCTTTTCTCTGGGGTTTGCCTTTGGTTGGAATTGACCTGAATCACGAAGGGATTGAGACCTGCTGCTCTTAAGCTAATTTCTGCAAACCCTGCAACGTGTTGGAATTGACCTGAATCACGAAGGGATTGAGACATGGGCAGGGTAAAGGATTAAAGAAGCTCCGTAAAATCAGTTGGAATTGACCTGAATCACGAAGGGATTGAGACAGAGGAAAAGAAATTAGCAACAGGATTGATATCATCACCAGTTGGAATTGACCTGAATCACGAAGGGATTGAGACCAAACACAATGTAGTTATCATCCACTGTGTATAAATCGTTGGAATTGACCTGAATCACGAAGGGATTGAGACCGATATTTTTTATGTTCGATAGCATAGAATACTTTTAGTTGGAATTGACCTGAATCACGAAGGGATTGAGACTTGAAGTACTATTAAAATGATAACAGTAACCGCACATTTCTTGTTGGAATTGACCTGAATCACGAAGGGATTGAGACGCAACTTCCCATGCAATGGCTTCGTTTATATTACAACCCGACGTTGGAATTGACCTGAATCACGAAGGGATTGAGACCTTACAACCCGACTCCCAATAGATATACTCTGAAATTTCGTTGGAATTGACCTGAATCACGAAGGGATTGAGACCTGCTGTCAAGGTATGCAATACAAAACCCTCTATTTCCAAGTTGGAATTGACCTGAATCACGAAGGGATTGAGACCAATAACTTGGCTTATCTGATGGATTACCTTGGAGTTGACAAGTTGGAATTGACCTGAATCACGAAGGGATTGAGACTTGACAACCATCCGGGCCTCATGGACCGCCTTAAAACCGGTTGGAATTGACCTGAATCACGAAGGGATTGAGACCTTATTAGCAGGCATGTCAACCGATTTGCCTGCTAGCATAGTTGGAATTGACCTGAATCACGAAGGGATTGAGACTTCCTGATACATTCGCCGATGACTCTGGCACATGTAAGAGTTGGAATTGACCTGAATCACGAAGGGATTGAGACCCACCCATTCAGTATGGTCATTGCATTTAAAACATCTTTGTTGGAATTGACCTGAATCACGAAGGGATTGAGACCTTATTCCGGCCAGGTCCATTCTGCCACTGTATGATGGGTTGGAATTGACCTGAATCACGAAGGGATTGAGACTTAGTACAGGTATGGGTGGATAGAAGGAAGTTAGCAGTGTGTTGGAATTGACCTGAATCACGAAGGGATTGAGACTTATTGGATAGTTTACTCCTTCGCCTTTGCGTACATGTCTGTTGGAATTGACCTGAATCACGAAGGGATTGAGACTCACATATGCCTATGCTTAACGTATAGACATTTTTAATGTTGGAATTGACCTGAATCACGAAGGGATTGAGACTTGGCATTGTCAGGCAACTGATTAAGAGCCTGTATGTCAAGTTGGAATTGACCTGAATCACGAAGGGATTGAGACTTTTCATGCTTTGCTGGAATTGCATGCAAGTTAAAGATTGGTTGGAATTGACCTGAATCACGAAGGGATTGAGACTCACTACCCACCTCCATGATGGGCAGGGGAAGAGATTAGTTGGAATTGACCTGAATCACGAAGGGATTGAGACGTACTTTAGGGTGGTCCGTAATTCAGAAAAGCCTTCAAAGTTGGAATTGACCTGAATCACGAAGGGATTGAGACTCTTTCTAAACAATGGTCTTATGAGGGATATGCTGATGTGTTGGAATTGACCTGAATCACGAAGGGATTGAGACTTTCTGCTCAAACTGCTGAATCAGGGAGCGCGCAAAAGAGTTGGAATTGACCTGAATCACGAAGGGATTGAGACTTTGTCTAAGATTTTATATATATCGGTCATAATCTTATCCGTTGGAATTGACCTGAATCACGAAGGGATTGAGACCCAAGGAAACATCTCTTATGTAATCTCTACCATCTGTGTTGGAATTGACCTGAATCACGAAGGGATTGAGACTTCTCTTAATATTATCTATTATCAATAATATTAAAAACTAGTTGGAATTGACCTGAATCACGAAGGGATTGAGACTTGACTCAATCCACCTGTTGTATTTGTGTAGTTCCTTTTCGTTGGAATTGACCTGAATCACGAAGGGATTGAGACACGGCATCACATACGCCAAGACACAACCCGTATTGGTTTGTTGGAATTGACCTGAATCACGAAGGGATTGAGACTAATATCCCTCCGAGTTAAAGTGTTTAAATTTACCTGGTTGGAATTGACCTGAATCACGAAGGGATTGAGACCCTTCCTGATCGTCGCCATTGAGGAAGAGAATAAAAGCCGTTGGAATTGACCTGAATCACGAAGGGATTGAAAGGGATTGAGACCTCAAATTTCCATTGAAATTTGAGATAACGCGGCTTCGCCGCTTGGGATGGACTTGGCCTGATTTACGATGGGTACGAGATCTTCCGGTTATTGCTTCGGGTTCATTGCTGGAGTTTGCATTAAATAAATACAAGTACAGTATGCCGGTAGGACGTATTACATATTATCACCTTGAACAGATGTCATTTTTTGAGTTCATTCTGGCAACGGGCAACGAAGCTCTTTATAAAAAATTGTCGTCCTTTGACACAGAGTAAAATATGCTTGACAAATCAAATAGACACAGTAAATAGATATAACGGCTATTCACTCTAATAGAAACTTCACATAAGGGCGTGAGAAGTATTTTTTTAAAGAGTACAAAGGCCTCTTTCTCTAACCGGGACAGATGCTTTTCTTATTAACCTTGTTGGACTTGTAAAAGTCCCGTTACTACTCTCCTGTCGAAGATCCCGCACTCTTACGGGAGTTGTAAGGGATTAAGGGAGGGGGTATTTTGACTTTTTATGAGACCTTCAATCTTAAATGAGAGGTGATCATGAACCTACATAGACCGAACGCAAATGAAGCCCTCCAGACTAGTAATCGTTCCCGAAATGTCGCCCCCCAATCAGGTATATGCAGTAGATGTGTTGATGGATGTCGGGGTAACTGTGATATGTTCCGGGCCACTTTTAGAGGCAGAGAACTCCTCTATCCGGAGCCTTTCGGGCGTATAACCGCCGGCGCGGATAAAGATTACCCGGTCGATTATTCTTACCTGAATATAATGGGATACGCGTTGGGGGCAAAGGGAATAGAGCCAGATCCTGATAAGGCCACATTTCCTGCCGTCAATACGGAGACCTCCTATGGAGTAACCCATAAGGTGAAAATGAAAGCGCCCATATTCACCGGTGCCCTGGGCAGCACGGATATTGCGCAAAGAAACTGGGAACATTTTGCCGTAGGCGCCGCCATAAGCGGTATCAGCCTGATTTGTGGCGAAAATATCTGTGGAATTGATCCCGAGCTGGAACTTAACAAGAAGGGTAAGATCACCAAATCCCCGGAAATGGACCGTCGAATAAAGGAATATCGTCGGTACCACGAAGGTTATGGGGATATACTCGTACAGATGAATGTGGAGGACACGCGCAACGGTGTGGCAGAGTATGTGATTGAGAAACTGGGGGTGGAGACTATTGAGTTGAAATGGGGTCAGGGAGCTAAGTGTATCGGGGGAGAGATCAAGGTAAGTTCCTTAAGCAGAGCCATAGAACTGAAAAAACGAGGCTATATAGTAACCCCAGACCCTGAAGAACCCGCTTTCCAGGCAGCCTTTAAGGCGGGTCCGCTTAAGCAGTTCGAGCGCCATTCCCGCCTTGGATTCATTGATCAGGCAGGTTTCATGAATGAGGTGGAAAGGATAAGAAAGCTTGGCGCCAAACGTATAACCCTTAAAACAGGAGCTTACCCCATAAGAGAACTGGCTATGGCGATACGCTGGTCCAGTGATGCCAAAATCGATCTCCTTACCATAGACGGGGCTCCTGGCGGCACGGGAATGAGCCCCTGGAGGATGATGACCGAGTGGGGCATCCCTTCCATATACCTCCATTCCATGGCCTATGAATTGTGCGATCGTTTGGCCGGTAGGGGAAAGTGGGTCCCGGACATTGCTTTTGCAGGAGGATTTTCCTCAGAAGATCACGTTTTTAAGGCATTGGCACTTGGTTCCCCTTACTGTAAGGCCGTCTGCATGGGCAGGGCGCTGATGATCCCAGGCATGGTGGGTAAAAACGCCGAAAAATGGCTGAGAGGCGAAGACAATGGTCTTCCCGCTTCAGTCGCAAGATTCGGATCTACCAAAGAAGAGATCTTCATGAATTATGAAGTCCTTAAAGCGAAATATGGTTCAGAAGTGGATGACCTTCCATTAGGAGCTATCGGAATATTCAATGCTACGGATAAGATAAAGGTAGGACTTCAACAGATAATGGCCGGGTCAAGGAATTGGGAGGTAAAGTACATAAGCAGAAAGGACATAGTCTCTCTTACCGAAGAATGTGAAAAGATTACCGGCATTCCATATGTCATGAACGCTTACAGGGAGGACGCGCTTGAGATTATCGATTCCTGAAAATCGCTACCCGCCTTCGCTCTGACGAGCTACGGCGTGGTCGCCTCGCCTTTCATCCCTGTAGCCCCGCTGAAAGCGGGATCTCCGCTGCGCTTCGACAAGCTAAGCTACAAAGTATTCTGGCGAAGGCGCATAAAGCAATAGTGGTTTATCAGGGCAACCTGAGTTTTCGAATTCAACTGACTAAAATAACAGGAGGTGCTGTATGTCGGATATTTTAAGACTGATTACGGCCAGGGATCCCAATGAAAAGGAATTTCATCAGGCAGTGGGAGAGGTAATCGAATCTGTTCAACCTGTTCTGGACCGAATAATCCCGGAATATCGTCAAAATGCTATCCTGGAAAGGATTACCGAACCTGAAAGGGTGCTTCTTTTTCGGGTCCCTTGGCAGGACGACCAGGGACAGATGCATGTAAACAGGGGATATAGAATAGAGATGAACAGCGCACTTGGGCCTTACAATGGAGGTCTGCGCTTCCATCCTTCGGTAACCTTGAGTATCCTCAAATTTCTATCATTTGAACAGGTCTTTAATAACGCATTGACCACCCTGCCCATGGGTGGCGGCATGGGCGGGTCAGACTTTGAACCCAAGGGAAAATCCGATAATGAGGTCATGCGTTTCTGCCAGAGTTTCATGTCCGAGCTTTTCCGCCATATCGGCCCGGACACGGATGTTTCTTCCGGTGATATCGGCGTTGGCGCCAGGGAGATCGGTTATCTATTCGGCATGTATAAAAGATTACGTAACGAATTCACCGGAGTGTTGACAGGTAAAAGCTTGGGCTGGGGGGGTAGTCTAATCCGCCCTGAAGCCACCGGCTATGGTTGCGTATATTTTGCTTCTGAGATGCTTTCCACAATGAATGACAGTATTGAAGAAAAAACCTGCCTAATTTCCGGAGCAGGAAACGCGGCACAATACACGGCGGAAAAGGTTATAGAGCTTGGCGGCAAAGTGGTTACCCTTTCCGATTCCACCGGCTATATCTATGATGAAGAAGGTATAGACAAGGACAAACTGGAATATGTCAAGATGATTAAAAATATCAGAAGGGGAAGGATCAAAGATTATTTGGATAAGTATTCCGAAACGGTTTACACGGAAGCAGATACCACTCTCGACTATAACCCCTTGTGGAATCACAAGGCCGACTGTGCCTTTCCCTGCGCGACACAGAACGAGATCAACGAAAAAGATGCCCGGAATCTTGCTAATAACGGAGTGAAACTGGTATGTGAGGCCGCCAATATGCCATGCACACCCGAGGCAGTCGATATTTTCTTAAATAATAAGATCCTATACGCCCCGGGCAAGGCAGCCAATGCAGGTGGTGTCGCGGTATCAGGTCTGGAGATGTCCCAGAACAGCATGCGTTTGAGTTGGCCAAAAAAAGAAGTGGACAGCCGACTTAAGATAATCATGAAGAATATCCACAAGACATGCCTGGAAGCTGCTTCAGAATACGGGCAGCCCGGCAATTACGTTTCAGGTGCCAACATTGCAGGATTCCTGAAGGTGGTGAATGCGATGCAGGATCAAGGACTGGTATAGTGAAAAACAGCGGGGGCGTATCTTAAAAAATAAGATTTATACAGAGAATAATCGGGATATCAGATCTTAATTCCATGATCTCTTTGGCCATTATTTCACCTGTCACCCGTGGCATGGTCATATCAGTAATTACCAGGTCAAATCTTTCAGAAACTGCCTTGTCTAAGGCTGCCGTTTCTCCGACAGCAGGGAGCCGGATTTTTCAAGCCATTCTTGAACCAGATCAATAAGTTCTTTCGGATCCACCGGTTTGGCAATGTAGTCATCCATTCCCGCCTCAATACACTTTTCCCGGTCGCCGTGCATGGCATGTGCAGTCATGGCAATAATCGGTATATTTCTGATCTTCGATGTTATGTTACGAATCTTCCGAGTAGCCTCATATCCGTCCATCACTGGCATCTGCACATCCATGAGCACAAGATCATAGGGTGTTGCCTCCAGCGCCTTGACCGCTTCCAACCCGTTTGGTACGGCATCCGTTTGATATCCAAGTTTCTTTAGTATCCCAATTGTAACTTTCTGATTGATAATGTTATCTTCGGCAAGGAGGATCCGGGTCTTGGCCAATCTTGTATCCGCAATGGAATGACGTGTAACGATCTGTTCCTTCTGATATTCTGAAGCGAGTTCATCGCTGTTATGGATTGTTCCAAGGCATTCATATAGGATCGATTGTTTTACAGGTTTTGTAAGGTATGCGGAAAATCCGATGCTCTTGAGCCTAACAGCATCTCCCCGTCTGCCCAGAGATGTCATCATAACAAGGATAGTGTTTCGCAGAAACGAATCCGTTTTAATCTTCTTTCCGAGTAATTCACCATCCATGCCGGGCATATACATGTCGATGATTGCAATGCGGAACGGATCTCCCTGATCAATAGCCGTTTGCAGTTTTTTCAACGCAGTATCTGCGTCAGGAGCTTCATCATAACGGTATTTCCAATATTCCAGCATTATACTAAGCCAGCGTCTGTTGTTCGCGTTATCATCCACAACAAGGATCCGTTCTCCGCCTAAATCCTTCACGGATTTTCCAGCTTGAATCATACTGGGATGCTGTTTGCCTAATACTGCCGAAAACCAGAATGTTGATCCCTTGCCCTCGACACTCTCCAAGCCGATTTTGCCGTCCATCATGAGGGCAAGTTCTCTTGATATGGATAGTCCCAGTCCTATTCCTCCAAAATGGCGTGTTGTAGATGAATCTGCCTGGGTAAAGGCATCAAAGAGGGTATCCTGACGATCTTCCGGAATCCCGACACCGGTGTCTGTAACTTCAAATCTTATCCTTGCCTGCTCATCATTCTCATGGTCGAGACTGACCAGGATCGTAATCTCTCCGTTAAATGTAAACTTGATGGCATTGCCTGCAAGGTTATTTATAACCTGGCGCAGACGCCCCGGATCACCTTTCAGAAGGGAGGGCACATCCGGTTCGATCAGGCAGACGAATTCCAGGCCCTTGTCCTGGGCACGCAGGGCAAGGAGATCAATTGTCTCCTCCAGAGCAGTGCGCAGGTTAAAGTCGATCACCTCCATTTCAATCTTTCCTGCCTCGATCTTGGAAAAATCAAGGATATCGTCGATTAATGTCAGCAATGATTTTGCACTACCCATGATCATATTAGCATATTCTTTCTGTTCCTTGTTAAGCTCCGTGTCGAGCAGCAGGCTGGTCATGCCCATGACCCCGTTCATTGGCGTGCGAATCTCGTGACTCATATTAGCAAGAAATTCGCTCTTGGCCCTATGGGCCTTTTCAGCAGCTTTTTTAGATTGTCTTGGCTCCGCCTCTGCCCGCTTTTGATCTGTAATATCCAGCCCGGAACAGAACACATATTCAACATCTCCATGAGCGTTCAATTTGGGTGTCTTAGTGACAGCAAGGAATCTTTTTTTCCCTGTTCTGTCTTGAACCCACTCTTCTTTATATATCTGTTCCCTGTGTGTATAAACATCTTTATTGCCCTCCAGACAGACCCGCGCTTCTTCTTCGGTAAGTAGATCAACAATTTTCTTATTTTCCAGGTCACTCTTTTCACGTCCGAAAAAATCGGCCCTCGCTCTATTTACAGCGCCACATGTCTCAGCGTCAGACAGATACCAGATCTGAGTCTCAATATTATCCAATAACAGTTCCAATTCGGCAGTGCGTGCTTCCAGGCGTTCCTGGTGGACGCGGTTCTCTTTGACAAGACGGGCGTGATCCAGGCCCCTCTCAATCGCGTGAGACAATATCGACATGTCTTCAATGGGCTTGAGCAGATAGTCCCATGCCCCCAGGCGCAACGCATCTATGGCATCGCTAATCACGCCTGTTCCCGACACAACTATAAGAGGAGTATCAGGCGATATCTCTCTAACCTTAGCCAGGACATCCAGGCCGTCTATCCCCGGCATTCGCAGATCCACAAGGACAAGATCGGGGCCTTCTCGTTCGAATATCTCCAATCCGACCTTTCCGTTTTCTGCCTCCAACACCCTATAATCGCAGTCCTCTAGATAATTCTTGAACCTTTGACGAACAGACTGTTCGTCATCTATTGTGAGCACAAGCGGCATCCTTTTATCTGTCATGATCATCTTTCCATTTTACCCAAATCTCAAAATAGCCCTGATATGGATTTATAGTCAC
>JAFDAM010000077.1 GCA_019313825.1 Deltaproteobacteria bacterium | reverse complement strand
CCCGCACACGGGTCCGGCGGTTCTTCCATTGTTTCCAGATTAGCGCCCTGAGACGCCTTCTGATCCAATGGTCTAACGGGCGGAGCCGGTTGAACGATTCGGTAAGTCCGTAATCCGTAATTTCCACCAGCCGCTCATAAACACCTTTAGTTCGCTAATAACCTGGGAGAGGCTGCGCCCACGGCGACGGGCCGTGATTTCACGAATCCGCTCTTTAAACCGCTTGATCGCTTTCATAGTCTATACCTCCTGGGTCCCACAACTAATATTATCAATCAGACGCCACAATTTCAACCCTGCGGTTAAGCTGCTTGTTTGCGACCGAGATGTTCGGTTTGAGGGGCATGCTTTCTCCATAGCCGTAGACGATCAACCGGTTTGAGGCAACAGATCGGTTGATGATTAGATAGTGTTTGACCGCTGAGGCGCGATTCATGCTCAACCGCAGATTGTAGTCCTCGGCGCCGTCTGAATCTGTGTGACCGTTCAGAAATACGGCCTTGTCCTTCAGACGGGGATCATTCAGAGCCTTAGCCAGTTCGTTCAGAACAGAGAAAGAATCCGGACGGATGGCGTAGGAATTCACATCAAACTCGATTTCCAGGTTAATAAACCGGCCGGTCCTTTTCTCCGGGGTAACTATGGTCTCCCACACCTCTTGATCTTTGTCTTTCCGCATCACCCTGATCGCACGGTTCACGGGCGCCTTATCAGGATCAAAGGCGCTCTCCCATTTGTCTGTACCGATTCCCCTGGTTTTCATCCCTTTTTCGGCGCCTGTCAGCTTCTGGATGATCCCCTCTGATGTGGTTTCAAAGTTGAAATCCTCTGCCAGAGAGACGCTCCAACAGAGAAACATCACCCCCGCTGTCAATATTATTATCCTTTTCATGATGAGCTCCTTTTTTTTGTCAGTTGTCAGTTGTTTTTACGCTATACCAGGGACCACCGACCACTGACCACTCATTTTACTCAAATCCGCGGCCTGCGTTTTCCTCTTTCCTGCTTTCTTCTTGCAAAGAGGTTTTATTCGCAATCTCGCGTGCCAGGGCCGAGGCAACCTCCGGAAGGAATGTTTTTGCAGATCCTTTTCCATGCACTGTAACGCTCAATACCGGTAAAGACCGCGTTGTTTTGCCACCTCCGAATGTGAGCCCGGTTACTGCCACAGTCATCCGGGCGCTAAGAGCGCCTTCTTTATCAGGAGGCATTTCGCTTATATTCCGAATGACGACCTGACCAGTTATATTGATGATTTGTGGATTAGCCGCGTTTTTCTTTGTTAAGAGATTCTCAAGCTTTTCTGTGGTCAATTGAGCCAGAGACGTGGCGATACCGGGTTTTCCGGATAACTTGATATTTACCCCGGGACCCGGCACAGGCACGGATTCGGTCAAAGGCGCCGTACCCTTGCCATCATTGGTGACGGCAGTCTTTTCATCAGTGACTTCCTCAGGGAGCTGCGTTTGAATCAAATCGCTCCCTGTCGGCGATGTTTCACGCCCAAAAGGCGGCCAGCCGTGTATTTTAGCTACCAAGAGTGCAGAGACGCACACCAAGGCCAAAACCAGGGCAGTTTTGAGTAAAGACTTTTTGGGTCTCACGGGCGGAGGGTCTTTTTTGGGTTCAGACGTCGGGAAATCGAACAGAAGACCGAGGGCTTCGGCCACGCTCGACACGGGCTGAAGCCTAAGGCCCTTTCCCTCAAGCGATGTTCGCAGTTCATCCGGAATCTCATGGTCGTTCTCCTTTGGATAAAATACCCAACCCTTTTCGGGTACTAACCTGCCAGCGGCCTCCATTTTGGCCTTGATCCCCTTTACCGGTCCCACAGGTCCACCGCCGTGGCCGCTCTTGACCTCGCCCGTAGCAGCAACCGGGCCGGGATCCTGGTTAAGCACCCGTTTGGCCAAGGCGATGGCAAAGGCCAAGCCCCCGCTTTCACCTGTGACCGGCCGACCACCGGGCAGCCCCTGGAGATCATACCCGACTACAACCGGGTCAAACGCAGAACAGTGCTGACGCACCACGTTGTACACCGCCTCGGCGGCCCGCCGGGCCGACCCTGTAAAGTCGCCCTCACACTCTGTGACCACATAGGCGTCAATAGGACGGGTCTTGTCCCTGGAAGGGGAATAGAGTGACAGGTCAACCACTACCCCGCTCCCGCTTTCAAAGAGCATCCAGGTCGTTGAACGGTCTGTTTGGTCGGCAAGTTCGGGCATTGATTTATCTTTTATGGTTCCTGTTGGTCATCTACAACAAGAGTCCATGTGGACAGGTCGATTTCTGATAGTTTCTCGCAGGTCCGGGCCAGCCGTCCGTGACGCAATCTCCCTTCCAGCAATACAAGGCCGTTGCGGTCACGAACCGTGACATATCTTCCCTCAACAGTCATGTCTCCATCGGCAACCGCCTCTAAGGTGACCATACCCTTTTCGGGATTATCCAGTTGGGGAAGCAGACCAAAGATGAATCTCCCGCAACTGCTCCGGATGCTTATGGGTTCCTCGGGTTTAGCAGTGGCGGCTGCCTCCCGCAGGCCATAGGCCATGACAGGTATTGTCTCATCTTCACTTGCTTCAGGCCTATCAAGTTCATCCACCGCTGTCAGGGCCCTGCGCCAGGAAGCCCATTCTTCAAGGCAAATGGGACAGAGAGAGAGGTGATTTAAGGCCTCATCCTCTGCCTTTTCAATCCCCCCGGGGCCTGCCATCCTGTAAAGGGCCTCCATGGGAAGGTGGACGTCCGCTTCACGGTCCGCCTCAGTGCGGGCAGGGTAGACTTCCCTCCAGATCTGGAGGTACGGTTGCAATGTATTTTCTGTGTTCATGTTTTCACCCTGTTTTGGCGTTCTGTTGTTCCTTTATAGGCTGTTGTGAAGTTCCATGCCGGATGACTCGAAGCTGGAGCTTCGAAACAAGAGGGGCACCTGACCAGTAACCAATAACCGATAACCTCCGACCCCAGAGCCCTGACTCCCGACCACCGACCACTGACCCCTCTGCTACCCTTCCATTGACCAGCCGTGTCTTTCCATACATGCCTTCATCATTTTTTCCACCCTCTTTTGCCACTGTCTGACGTTTTCAAGGGAGCAGCCCAATGTCTCGGCGACCTCCCTCAACTTCAACCCCTCAAGCACCCTGGATACGATTACCAGACGGTCCTGAGGGGAGGGTAGTGCCTCGAGGCATCTGTTCACCAAAGCGGCCATTTCCTTCCGAAGGGCGGCAGTTTCGGGGTCATCACCATCACCTGTCAAGACCACACCCCTAAATTTCAACCCTTCTTCCCCCTCTCTTCGGTCAGCATCCACGGGCATCAAGGATGGGGTCAGGCTTGCAACCTTGTGAACCTCTTCAACAGACCATTCCAATCTTTCGGCCAGGGTTTCAGCATCGGTGCTCGCGCCCTTTTGGGCAAACTCTTTTCTTGCCTCTTTCAATTCCTTTACCTTTTTCTGACGCGCCTGCGGGAGCCTAATTATTGGCTGCTGTCTAAACTGATCCAGCATGGCTCCCCTCACGCGATAGGCGGCAAATGCCAGCCAGGGCACCTCTTTAGATCTGTCATATTTCTGCTTGGCCTCAAGAAGCCCAATGATCCCGTAGTGGTAAAGATCGTCTTTTGTGATTTCGCCCGCTTCCCTTGCCGGACAGTACACGCTGTAGACCTCGGAGGCGACTCCTCGGACTAAAGAGGTCTCTTTGGGAGTAATCATCACGTGAACTTTGTCCATAACACCTGGTCTTCATACTGAATATCGAAGATTATCTGTGAAATTCAAAAGGTTTTTGTTTTGTAAGTTGTCTTTGGCTTCCTTTCCCATACCACTAACTACTGACCACGGTCAATTCATTTGGGTGCAGTTACTCTCTTCTCCTAAAGAAATGACAACACTTCAGAAAGGATTACAGGATTTACTTGATTTCAAAAAAAGGGAGTCAATGCAGATCCGGTATATCCTGTAATCCTGTCGAAAAATGCAACTTTGGGAGAGAGGAGCATCTGCGCCCAATTCATTTTTCTTGAAAACAGGAAATTTCCTTCGATAGGGAATAGTGAAGGGAACAACCCCCCCCAGTACAGGGGGAACCGAACAATACAATCACAAGGGCAAAAGGAGGTGGATTATGACCATTCGTAAACAGACAATCAGCGGGCTATTGATCATATTACTTTTATTAATGATAGGAGGTTCAGGTTGTATCTGGGGCCAAAAGGCGGTCGTGGTGGGTGCTGCACCCACCTGTGAAGAGGCGCTCTCCACAGGGCTGCACGGGTTTTCCGATTATGAGGTGGCTGAGTTTCTGGACAGTTCTTTGGCAGAAGACCGCAAGTCCGAGTGCTGGATACCCATCATGGAGACATGCCTCAACGAAAAGCGCGAGATCCCTCACCGGCACTTAGCTGAAGCTGTCAAAACCTTTAACAAGCGACGTTACGAAGCGCTTTTTCACAAGGCAGTGTACCGCTACTTTGCTGACGTTGCCAAGGGAAAAGCGGCGTATCGTCCGGAGGATCGTTTACTCCTTGAAAACTACTGCAGTTTTCTCATCAACAGCGCCAGGAGCGCCCGTGATAAAAACCTGGGGCAGGCACAGGTGCTGTGCCGTAAGCTTGATCAAGGGCTTTACAGCAAGTTTTTTCAATAAAAGGCGCTTTTGTGAGAGGGGAAGCTGGAGCTTCCGGATAAGTGTGTTCCCAAGCTGGAGCTTGGGAACAAGAGGAAGAAACGACGGACCACGGACAAAGCGAGGGAATGAAGCTAAAAATGCCTAATAATAAACAACTGACAGGAGGGCAACAGTATGAAAACGACAATGAAGATAATTGACCGGCGGTTAACGGTTATTGTGTGTGGGCTGGTCATGTTCGTCTTATCCCTTGCCCCCGTTTCTTACGCCACAACCTACTCGGAAACGAGGAGTGGGGACAGGGCAGTGGAGATCGCAAAGCAGGCAAGGGACCGGGTGGAACGTAACGGGAAGAGATTGAAGGCCTCGGCCCATACACTTTTTAAAGAATTCGCCGAACGGACAGTGGCACTGCAGAAGCTGATCGATACCCGTCAACAGTTAGACAAGGCCGGTTTTCTCGCAAAAGGCGACCCTGAGGGTGATGCGCGGCGTGCCCACATAAATGCCAAGATCCTTGTTGAGGTAGGTGAGCTCAAGAAGGTTACAGACAAGCATCTGGTAAACCTTCTGAGCTCTCTCCAGACCTTTGATGATGCGGTGACCGGTTCACTCGTTGACTGCCAGGCTACACGCTCCATCAACAGCAACTATGAGCTTACTTTAGATCAGTATCTGAAACAGGAGAGGACCCACTACGAACAGGCCTCGGAGGACGCCCAGGCAGCTTTGACTGAATATCAGGATGTAGACGACCCAAAGCTAAAGGCCAGGTTTCTCAAGAGATATAACAGGGCCAAAAAAAGGCTTATCCGAATCGGCCACAGGCGTCAGCTTTACCAGGCCCGGATAAAGGTGGCAGAAATGAACCAGAAGATCAGCGGGATTATAAGGGAAAAGATCAGAGAGGAGGGGAATGATATCGCATCAAGATTCAGGCAGGTGATGGCAGATCTCTATAACACCTACTCAAAGATCATTCCGATCGCAGAGGTGGGCGGCACCGGAACACCGGAGATCTTCGCAAACCTCGGGTTCAATAATATTGAGGAACTCCGGGAGACGCTTGATATCGTTGACGGCGCCATCGGCAAGTTAGGTGTGGTGCTTGACGATATGGTAAACGATGTCCTGGCAGGCCTTGGCGAAATCAAGGTGGTCAAGGACAGCAGCTTCGCCACCGAGTCTTTTAGCATTGAAGAGGAAATGGAATTCCTGAGCAAACAACGGGAAGCATGGAATAGTTAGAAAGGGGGGGTAAACAATGTTTAAGACAATCAGGAACAATGGAAGGGCGATTGTACTGGGCAGGGGTTCTGATCATCCTGTCCAGCCAGTGGGCAGCGGCAGGCTCACTTTATGGATATTATGCCAGCGCCTCTACAGAAACACTGAAGACCGAAACCGAGGAAATGGGCAAGCAGCTATCCGCTGCCTTCAATCATAAGGGGATAAGCTCTCGCCAGCAAAAGATCGATTTTGCCGATTACTACGCCAATCTGAAAAAGCTGGTCCTTTATTCCAGCAAGCTTGCAACCTACAGTGAATATGGAAAGGACCTCCGGTTCGCTCGCGACAATGAGGTTTTCAAAGGGTTGCCCACGGAAACCAGTTCCAATGGAAAAAGCGGACCGCAATTAGACCGTAAGGATTTCGTTAATAAGAAGTATGGCGAGATGAAAAAAAATGTAGAGGAAGAGATTGAAACCTATGTTGATCTCATCAAGCTCTCTTTGGACGCGTGTGAGACATTGACCCAGAACGACCTGAGTGGATTTGCTGAAAACAAGAAACACCGGGACCGGATTGTGAATTTCAAACGGGGCAAAGAATTCCGGCATTACTTAGAAAAACGGGGCCGTTTGGCAGGGAGATGGCCCTCGTTAGCCGCACGGATCTCAAATCAGCTCTCTCTTTGGGACCCGAGGCCTCCTTCACCTGATGATCCTTTAATCAATACGAAAATCGCAGGAGCGATCTGAAATGGCCGGATTATTCACTAACAAAGATGGCAGGCTTAAGACAGGACGCGTAGCGATACTGGTTTTTGCGGGACTTCTAATGGCATTAGCCATGCTCTTCAAGATCAACAGTTCAGTTGATCACGCGCTTTTGGCGGTGAAGCATGTCTTTGAACCAGAGGAGATTCAACCAATAAGGGAGAAACCCGCAGTCAAACAGGACATCGCCCGGGTAGTATCCGCGAAGGACAAAGAAGTTGAGCAAAAAAGGGCACAATTGCCGGATAAGACCCGAACAGAGGAGAAAAAGAAGGTTGACCCGGTGGGCAACGGAAAAACAGGAGAGGCGGCCAAGGATCAGAAAATGGCCGATAGCTCACCCGTTAAATCTGCAGCCTATATAGAAAAAGACCCTATGCCCAAGGAAGCCGCCGGGACCGACGAAAAAATAGTCAGGGCCGAATCTCCTGCTAAGGATGCAGAAAAGGTTGAGCCTGAAACACAATCCCCACGCCTGGAAAAACCAAATTCAGAGCAGGAGATGGCCGTTCCCGGCAGGGCTGAAACCGATGGTCGTGTTGTATTCGACCTGGCCGGCCTGGCAAAGATTGCCCGAAAATCATCGGGGGGGGAACCCGTGAAACCGAAATCAGAATCAAAGACGATCAACGTATCTGAAAAGCTGAACGGTCTGACTGCCACGCCAAAGCAGCCAAAAGAAAAAGAGTGGCCTGAGACCTCAAAGGCCCTGGGCAGGCTCTATAAGACGAACTTTCTCGATGCTGACCGGAATAAGCGTGAGGTAACCGTTGATCAAAAGCAATACAAGGCACTCTTTCATAGCTGGCGCATTGCCGGCAAAGAGGGAAAAGGGAAGGAGAAGACCCCCCTGCGGGTAGAAAACCTGAGGAATACATACGATCTATTTCAGATGAAGCCGGTCGCCGTGATCAGGGGAAATGCCTTTCTCGATCTTTCTGACGGCACAAGGGTTGCTGAGAAGTCCTTAGAGGAATATTCCACGACAGTGTTTCTTGTGGACCGGCCATGGGATAAATGGGGCAAGGCATTAGCCTCAGCCGGTATCCGGCGCGGGGATAGATTTGAGGTGAGGTATTACATGTATGATTTCATAAAGGACGCTATCTACGCCCGGGTGAATCAGGCCTTTTCGTGGTGCAGGGAGACGGGCTTGATACCCGGAGACCTCCCCGCAGGCGCGGTTAATGTGCTCGGACGGGCCTATGTGATCAACCGGCAGGGCGGTGGTCGATTCGGGGTGTTTGTGCCTGTTTCGTTGGACACAGAAGACGGCCGTACGGTGGCTGTTGATTCTGCCTGTTTCCGCGGCCAGGCCGATGTGGAGACGTTGCGGGAAGCGGGACTTCTTTAGCGATTGGTTATTCGTTATTGGTTATTGGTATGAATCTGCATGTTACTGGTTACTGGTTGCTGGATACTCGATGCTGGTCGAAGATCCCGACTTTAGCGGGGATGCTGGATGCTGGTTGTATGGTTGTATGGTTGGATGGGAATTTGGCATATTACAAGTAAGGGACCGCTGACCACGGACAAAGGACTAAAGCATGGAATTTATTCGCTGGATATTAAACAATTTCGGTCTTTTTTTCGGGGCCATATTTCTGATCTATATCTATTTGATGGTCAGACGACTGACAGCCCTCTATGACTTTCTCAGGCTGGTGCCACGGTTCGAAGATCCGGGGAAGTCCCTGAAGGTGGGTGAGAGTAATGCACTTAGCTTTTTAGACGGCTTTTTCAAACGGCTCTCAAAGGCCGTTGTTAGAGGCGCGGGCAGTTCAGACGCTGTCATTGATGCCATCTGGTCCGAGGTGGACTGCCGTATTGGCGTACACTTCACGGCATTGAACGGCTACGCCAACATCCTCATCCTCATAGGATTTGCAGGGACCATCTTCGGTTCCATCGGCGCCTTTAACGAAATGTTCCGGGGCCTG
>JAFDAM010000019.1 GCA_019313825.1 Deltaproteobacteria bacterium | reverse complement strand
TTGCTTCTTGTGTTTTTGTTGATAATGAACGAGCATCTGTTGTTTTTGTATTCATGCCATTTTCATAGCACAATTACTTATAAAATGCAAACTATTTATTGCTCTGAGTAATAACATTGGCCGCTTAACAAGGTGTCTTTTTTTACTTGACCACATCACCCCCCGCCTAACTTGGCGGGGGAGAAGGACGCAACTTATTCCTTACCTCATTGATGTGTGAAAAGGAGGTAAGGGCTATCTCTTCAAGGCTATATCTTTTGGGGAATTCCACCAAACTTCGCAGTGGCCAAATATTTGGGGTGTATGCCCCGAACCTTTAATAGCCTGCTATAAACTTTGCCACATCCTAAATATTTGGCCACATACTCACAAGCAGGTAGATATTGCCTTGAAAAGATCGCCATTACCGGATAGCGTCGAGACCTTTGAAAAATGTCTAATCAAAGGTCTCGCGTCGCAAATATAAGTATAGCCTACTGATTATGACCCACGCAATGCGGGACCTTCATGGATAAGCAAGTATATGGAGCAATCTGGACAGCCCTTGTATGTAAAGATGAGCCGTATGGCATATTGCCATGCTATTATGGAAGTGTATCACTAGTTAATGGTTCCTCTGCTTTGGATCCCTTCTTACGCATGAGAATAGCGATAACAAGCCCGCCAATCAGAACCCCGATGATGGTTGTGGGTATCTGCGGGAAAGCGATAAGGAATCCGCTTATAACAAGTAACGGGCGTGACCAGATGTTCAATTTGCCAACCCACAGAAGATAACCCTCCAACCCCCCAGCCAAAATTAAAATTCCAACAAGACAGAAAATGATCAGATAGATGGTCTCAAAAAGAGGGCCCTGCAGAATCAAAGCCGGGTTGAAGACAAAAAAGAAGGGCACAAAATAAAGCACTATTCCGAGGCGCATACATGTGAGACCTGTCTGTAAAGGTTTAGATCCAGCTACGGCAGAGGCAATAAAGGCAGCGGGCGCCACAGGTGGTGTAATAAAGGCTATCAACACATAATACATAATAAATAAATGCACAGCAACGTCATTCAGTCCACCAGCCGCTATCATCGCCGGTGCCATAGTTACGGCCAGGAAGATGTAAGCGCTTATTATCAGTCCCGCCATACCCATTACATAGCAAGCCATTACGCCCAGGATCATGATCATGAACAGACTACCTCCACCAACACCTAAAACCCCTGATGCGAATGCCGCACCGACGCCGGTTATCTCAATGGCCGATATGACCATTCCTGCAGGCACGAGGATATTCAATGTTATGGTTATTACCTTGCCGGATACAAAAAGACTGTCAACAAATTTTTTAGGGGTAAGCATGATTTCACGATTAGTAAAAGAAAGAACCAGTAACATAACTGTGGCATAATACGGGGTAGTATATTCCAGCTGCATGACCACAAGCCCGTATATAAGGAAAAATAGGACGGCTAAAAGTGGCCAGGCCTTCTTAATCACCCCCATCAAGGACGGGATCTCTTCTTTCGGAAGCCCTTTCATGCCCACCTTGGCCGCATAAGCATCAGCCTGAACTAATAACCCCCAGTAGAAAAGAAGGGACGGCACAGCCGCAGCCAAAACAACAGTATGGTATGGAATCCCTACCATAGCCGCCATAATAAAAGCCACCCCGCCCCCATCACCGGGGGCATGAGCATCCCACCGGTTGACGCGCAGGCCTCTATAGCCGCGGCGTAGTTGGCAGGATACCCCATCCTCTTCATTGCCGGTATGGTGACTGAGCCTGTGGATACAATATTTGCGGCAGCACTACCACTCAGGCTCCCAAAGAAACCGCTTGATATCACGGCAACCTTGGCAGGCCCACCCCTGTATTTCCCCAAAAGGGCATAGGAAAAATCAAGAAAATATTGTCCCGCCCCCAGGGCTATCAGAAATCCGGCAAAGACGAGGAAACCCATCAGGATGCCGCCTATCACCCTTCCCGGTATCCCAAGTATTCCATCTCCCCCAAAGGCATATAGAGATATGGTGCTGACGAAATCATTCGGAACGCCCTGAAATATTCCGGGGAAGTAGCCGGCAAAAAAGGGGTAAATTGCGAATAGCACAGCTAGAAGGGGCCATGCAATTCCGCCGGATGCCCTTCTGGCTCCTTCGATAAAAATGAGGAATAAGATTACTGCCATAACGATATTCGGTGTAGTGGCCGGCTGCCAGCCTACCAAGGCTATCTGCTCAGCGTTTGTAAAAAAATAAAAATTCAAGGCAAAGCTTGCAGCGGCCCAAATAAGGTCATACCATTTGAGTTTCTTTTTCTCCGGCGCAATCAGAAAGATACATGATCCAAAAAGTGCAAACAGGAGAAAATAATATTGGGCGTCGTAGAAAGTGAACCCTTTAATAATCATGCCAAATATAAAATATATGGAAAGCAATATCCCAACAGCAGTCGCAGAAAGGAAATATACTTTTAAGGGTAAAGGTAGTTGTTGATATCTTGTTTTTCGCTCCTTTTTTTCCTCAACCATGTCTTAACCTCCCGGCCCAACTCCACTATGTACAGATGGAAAGCACATCTTTTCGTTTTAGGCTTCCCGTTGTTAGTTAGTTTCCATCCAGAAATCCCGCTAAAGCGGGACGGATAGCATGTCGAAGATCCCGTGCACTTTACGGGGAATCCAAAAACAGGTATTTGGTGATGGATAATAGTCAGTATTCCAAGGGATCTGTCCTCCTGGAAGATGAAGTATTTAAGTTATGTTTGAAAAAAGGCGTACCCCCTAACCGGCATATAATTTACCGGCCCCATTTGTATGGGAAGGAGGAACACCTTTTCGGAAAAGTTTCCAACTGTTACTTGATATTCTTAAGTGCTGCCGTTATTTCCGCATCTTTCATTATCCTGACACGAGGAAGGCCGGATTTTTTCTTGTAGTCTCTCCAAAATTGCACCCATTCCTTCTGGTCCGGGGCAATCTGCCAGCCCTTTGCTTTTGCCTCTTTCATGGCAGCGCTATAAACCTCTATATACCGATCATTCAACCAGACATTATACTTCTGCCTTGCATCATCTGCCGAAGTCCACATCCCCTTCTCTTTCAAATACCTTATCGTTCCATCATGAACACCGGTATAAGCATAATCCAGCGCTTCCCTTAAATTATCCAAGGTCATATCTTGACATTCAATGGTCAGGTTCTTGAGATTATCATAGTTTTGGTCTATCCATTTAACAATGTTGTAAACCACTTCAGCATCCAGACTGGCTAGTGAGGTGGCAGACCAGTAGTTAACCGGCATACGGATGCCATGAAACTCCTTGGGACCTCGCTTAACTATACCAAAAGGTACATCAGGAAGATATTCGGCAAACCTTTTTTCCGCTTCCGGATCTTCCGGCCAATTTAATACGATCAAACCATGGGGGCCTTCCTTCCACCTCAATGTTCCAGGCGAATCAGGGCTTGTGTTCACAAGGTCGGCCTGCCCCTGCCCAAAGGACCTGTAAGCGCCCGGGAAACTGGCGTGTCCAATCATGATCAGTTCTTTTTCGGTCATATTAAGGTAGCGGCGGAAGGCATTATAAAAGTGCACCACTGTAGTCGCTGCGACAGGAACTACAAACGTAGTACCCGGTTTGATGTCTTTTATTGTTTTGATCCCTCTATCCGCGTAAACGCATGCTCCAAACCATTGCGGAAAGCCGTGAATGGTGATTCTTAATCGTGTTTGCCCGCTCTTATCCTGTTCGTATCCTTCACCCACCTCTATGTCCTGCCCAAGTGAATGCCACTCCCTGTAATAGAACTGAGCTTTTCCGGATTTGAGCCAGTTGATCCTCTCGGCAGTGGCTGCCGCTCCGATAACCCGCCATGTAACGCCCGCATCCTTCTGATGTTTTGGTGTCCAGGCAAGTGGAACTATATGGCCGGGAGATGTGTGACCGCCTGATACTGATACCAACATTTTTGGCCAGTCAACCGCCTTTGCAGACCCGATTGCAAAGCTTGCCGCTAGAGCCATGATTAACATAGATATTAAAAGTGTCTTTTTCATAAATTATCCCCCTTTCTTGTATTAATGCTGATGATATATGTCAGATTTCACATATCTTTAATTAAACACAATCACCTCCCTTCAATAAATTCAGGGTCTCTATCGCTTAATTCTCTCTTCAGGGTTTACGCACTAGACCAGTGTAACGTGAAGAACCCCGACCAAAGGTCATGGCTTCTTCTAAGGAAAAAGCCTGTTTGATTTTGGAGGCTCCGCCCCCAAACCCCTACGGCCATTCATCCCCGTGCAAAGCACGGGGCATTCTGGCTTTTTCACGTAAACCGTCCCTCTTATTTAATTATCTTGATGATCTTAAGTTATTGAAAATATAATCGACTCAGCAGAGAGGTTTCTATCTTTATAGTTGCTTAATATTGAATTATAAGAGCCCCTAGGATGATTGAAAAGAAATTATTCTTGATACTAATTCAATATTTTCGATCAGCGCCAAATCTGATAGAAAACTGTAGAGAAAACAGGCTCTATTGATTATTGTTTAAACAAGTTTTATTTGATCATGAATAAAAATACTGTCAACCCTTTTATAAAACCCTGATCCACCATCAAGACATCCTCTGTCCCGCTCCTAGCGGGATTGCCTTCGATCTCTCCTCCCTGCGGCGTATTGCTCAAAATCGATTTTGGACAAGAGTGCATAAAGGTAATAATTGACACACAACCGTCTTTCTCTTATTATTCCTTCCTTGAAAAGAGCTTGCCAAGCCTTGATATCAGGATTGGAGAGTCCGTATTTGGGGTTAACTTGATTCCACCACCTGGATAACCACAGATGTTAAGACAGCCGAACAATAAGATAGAAGCCGGATTAATATGACTGAAGATAAAGACAAATTGATGAACCTGCTCGCTATAAACGTTGAGATAGGCTGGAAATGTGATTTCATCTGTGAGGATTGCTATCGTTTTTTTGATTGTCCCTCTCCTCGCAGACTCGATTTTTACGAACGCGGCCGGTTTAGGAGTGTCTTGGATAATATGAGAAATGTAGGGAATATTATTCCGGTTATGAGCGGCAAGGGTGGTGTAGGAAAATCCATAATCAGCGCAAACCTGGCAGTTGCCCTTGCAAAAAAAGGATACTCTGTTGCGATAATCGACTCCGACCTACACGGTCCTAGCATAACCAGCATCTTAGGTGTCCGTAAAGGGCGTTTGGTTGACAGCCCCGGAGGAATTATACCCCCCAAAGGTCCTTTAGGCATCAAGATAGTCTCAACCTCCTTTCTCTTTGAAGACGATACCCCTGTCACATGGCTCAGTGATAAAAAACGAGGTGCCCTGGAGCTGTTTCTGGCTAATGTTAATTACGGTTATACTGATTATCTAATAATTGACATGCCGCCCGGGACCGGTTCGGAGTCCGTAAATCTGTTCAAGTATCTACCGCAGATCAGCGGCGCCATCATGATAACTATCCCGTCCGATATGGCGGGACATGTGGTAAGAAGGGGCATTACCCTATGCAGGAAAACCAGGATACCGATCATCGGACTGATCGAGAACATGAGCGGATTTATTTGTCCTAATTGCGGCAAGAGCTATATGGTCGAATTTGGTTCCGGAAACGCCCTTGCCGAAGAATTAGGCATCCCCCTTCTTGGTAAGATAGGTCACGATCCTCTAATAGTAAATGCCGCCGACAGAGGAAATTCTTTTCTGCTTGAATATCCGGATTCCGATGCTTCAAAAAATTTTATCGATATAATCTCTATGATAGAGAAAAAGACAGGAGGAAAAGGACAGAAAGGCAAAAAGGAAAGCCCTGAAGAGGAACCTGAAGGCCGGCAAATGGATATCATCCAGATAAATGTTGGCCGCTCCTGCTATAGAAAAAGCTGCTATGGATGTAACGATTATTTTCAGTGCACATATCCTCAAAAAGATGACAGACGTTTTATTGATAAATCACTGCAGGTGATTAAAAAAGCCATGAGCGGAATCAAACATAAAATCGCCGTTATGAGCTGTAAAGGAGGTGTAGGGAAATCTACATTTTCCGCCAATCTCGCCGCAGCCCTGGCTTTGAGAGGAAAGAAGGTAACCGTATTGGACTGCGATCTTCATGGCCCTTGTATCCCAAGGCTTTTGGGGGTAGAAGGAAAAAGACTGAAATTAGGAAGCAACGGAATGGTTCCCATCCTGGGAACTGAGAATGTCGGTGTGATATCCATGGCTTTCCTGCTCCAGACAGGTGAGGCCATAACCTGGTTCGACTCCTTAAAGAAAACAACCATAGAGCAGTTTCTAAACAATGTCGACTACGGCAACCTGGATTACCTGATCGTGGACCTGCCGCCCGGCACGGGTGCGGAATCTTACGGGCTGTTACAATATACCCCGGATCTGGATGGCACATTGATAATAACCCTGCCTTCTGAAAGTCCCCAGGTGGTTGCGAGAAAAAGCATAAGTCTATGCCGGCAGGCCGATGCACCCGTTCTGGGCATTGTCGAGAATATGAGCCGATTTGTATGTCCTGACTGTAACAATATATTCAGGATGTGCGGGTCCAGGGAGACAAGGGATATTGCACAGGAGGTCGGAGTACCGTTCCTTGGAGATATACCACTTGATAACAGGATATATGAGGATTGTGTTAATGGTGAGCCCTTTATAGTGAAATATCCGGAGTCAAGTGCCTCCCAAAGTCTCTTTGCGATAGTGGATAAGCTCCAAGAGGCTGTGGGAGATGATGAGGGTTTACTTTAGGCTCAGAGCCCGCATGGTAGTGTATATTTTCTCCTATGCAAATAATCCCGACGAAGGATCGGGCTTTGATAATCCGCGAGCAGTGTACTACTTAAGGAGGATTACAGGATCATCTAAGGAGATCTATTATGAAAGCATGTGAAGGGAAGACAGGCAGAGTGTTTGTAATACGACTTGAGGATGGCGACATTGTACCTGATTGTATCGAGCAGTTCGCTGAGCAGAATGGGGTTTCAGTTGGACACGCTATCCTGGTAGGGGGCATAGGAGCTGGTGAGATCGTTGTCGGTCCGCGGCACTCTGATATGATGCCGCCGGAACCGATGTTTCTGCCCGTTGACGGTGCGCATGAAGTGGCTGGGGTGGGTGTTCTTGCCCCTGGTGAGGATGGGAAACCGGTCCTTCATATACACGCCGCCCTCGGGCGTTCGGGAAATACAATGAGCGGATGTCTGCGTCCGGGTGTCTCAACATGGCTCATAGGGGAAGTCATCCTCTATGAGATTGTTGGTACGAATGCGAAACGTATTAAGGACGATTCTAGCGGATTCGCACTTCTTGATGTCCAGGGCAAATAAAGCACGCCCCCTAAGGACGTGGCTTTGTTTGCACCCTAAAAGGGTGTGAGACCTTTGCAAAACGCCCCGATAAACCGGGATCTTCGACAGTCATAAGGCATAAGGTATACGGCAAAAAACAGGAACAGCTCCTTCTTTCAGCCTTCGGCCTTAAGCCTTATTAATCGGCATTGCCGAATTAGACTGCCTTTTTCAGGCAGAGCCCATTGACTCTTACCCCCATAAAGCGAGAGTTCAATATACGGATAAAGTTGCCGATCTACAGGCGAGGGTGTAAGGGCCTTCGATAGGTTCCGCACTTAGATATATTATATAAATTCTGATCATGGACAACAACTTCTTCCAAGAACATGCATTTGGTATCACTACCATAGATACGGGCTTTGCTCGACCTTGCCTGGCGGCCAGCCATCTAATAATCGAAGACAACCGCGCGGCCTATGTTGACGTGGGTACAACATACTCCGTTCCCCGACTGCTTGATGTCTTAAAAAAGAAGAATATCCCTCGGGAAAATGTCGATTATGTCATTGTCACTCACGTGCATTTAGATCACGCCGGTGGTGCCGGCAGGCTGATGCAGTTTTTACCAAAGGCTCGTCTCGTTGTTCATCCGTACGGCGCACGACACATGACGGATCCGGTCAAACTGGTTGCCGGGGTACTTTCTGTTTATGGAGAAGCGGTTTTTCGAGAAAATTATGGGGAAGTCGTATCTGTCCCCGCAGAACGGATAATTGAGGCGGGTGACGATCACGTTATTAAGCTCAACGGCCGTCCCCTCTCTTTTATTGATACACCGGGTCATTCCAGACATCATTTTTGTGTGTTCGATGAACGCGCCAACGTCTTCTTTACAGGGGATACCTTCGGCATCTCATACAAAGAGCTTGATACCCCGAAGGGGGCTTCCATCTTTGCTACAACAACTCCGGTACAATTTGATCCAACAGCCCTGCATAACTCGATAGATCGTTTAATGTCCTATAACCCGGAAAAGATGTATCTCGGCCATTACGGAGAAGTCACTTATACCCCCCGGCTTGCTAAAAAAATGCATGATTCCATAGACAGACAGGTCGCTCTTATGGAGTCTCTTGCGGAGAAGGGTGAAGAACGCCATAGATTATTGTTTGAAGTCATCCTCAGTTACTTCATGGATGAGCTTCGCCTACAGGGTTGTACTTTGCCTGACCACAAGTGCCGTGAATTGTTGGAGATGGATGTGGAAATCAATGCGCAGGGCCTGGAATTTTGGTGGGATAATAATTAAAGGTTCTTCTCCCAATTAGTTGGGAGAAAGTGATCAAGTCCACCACAAAGATAGGCGGACAGGGGTTCCCGGACTCAAGGGTTCCCCGTAAAAGTGCGCGGGGTCTTCGACAAGTGTTTGTTTTCCAATGATTTTATCAATGCCTTAAGCATCCTTTCAACACATCAACAGCCGAGCCAGTGTTTTAATGAGATTAGTTATGCTACCTCACTTAATTTACGATCCCACAAAGCAAAGATTATGGTTAAGACTATCAGTATAGCTCCACTATAAAACAACGAATTGGCGGTTCCTATGTTCTCTGCGATAGCGCCGAACGGGACAGCGCTGAGAGGCATAAGACCGAAGGTCAGCATGCTTATGCTCATAACCCTTCCTCGCATTTCCACGGATGAATATACCTGGAGAAGTGTCATGCTGAGTGTCATGAAAAACTGGCCTATTAAACCTACAATAAAAAGGAGAGGTAGGGTTATGGTATAAGTCGTGCTCTTCGAGAATATGCATATCGCCACTCCCCATAGCAAACATGTCATAAGCAGCAAGGCGCCGCGCTTTTTATAGGCCTGCAGAGAGGCCAGTATCATCGTTCCGGTAAAACCCCCAAGCCCCATCATCATCATCAATAATCCAAGGCTGTCTGAACGTACACCAAGTACTTCCCGTGCCCAGGCAGGCAGCAGCGGAATGTAAGGGAATCCAAACAACGTCGACAAGAACAGCATAATGATGAGTCCCAGGAGGATCGGATCTTTCATGGCATATGAAAATCCCTCGCGGATATCACCGGACATACTCTTGCGACTTCGGCTTGCCGGTTCTTTGCCGGTCCTGAGCATCGCGATAGACAGCGCCGCGAACAGATAGAGACCTGAATTCAAATAAAACACGCCCGAGGTATCAATGTAGATAATCAATAGACCGGCCAATCCCGGGCCGGCAATCCGGGTCAGGTTCAAGGCGGAGCTGCTGAGGGCAATGGCGTTAGTCAGGCCGTCAAAGGGCACTATGTTCGAGATTATCGACTGCCGGCTGGGCATGTTGAAGGCCATCAGGGACCCGTTGATTAAACCAACCACTAATAAATGCCAGAATCTGATCAGGCCGGCTTGATCCAGCGTGGCCAGTGTAAAGGTCAATAGGGCATTGCCGATTTGGCAAACAACTATTATGTGCTTCCGGGAAAATCGATCAGCTAATGCGCCTCCGATTAATGAAAGAAAGGTAATAGGCAAAGAAAATGCCATCATGACCAGTGAGAGCGCAAACGGCGAATCGTTAGCCAGCCTGAGTACAAGCCAGCCTCTGCTTATCATCTGCATGTTCATTGCCATAAAGGAGGCAAATGAGCTGATTACCAACCATCGAAAATCCCGGTATTTCAGCGAGTGAAGCACAGCAAGACGTGACATGGGAAGTATTATTTCACCCCTCTGTTATCCAACTACCCGGGGACCGGAAGACGGTGGATTAATTCACTTTAATCGTATCGTTCCATACGGAATCCGGGTCTGGTATAAAGTGCAAATCTTAAGCCATACAAAGCGGCGGTTTCAATCGTTCGTTGTCAGGAGTCAGTTGTTTCAATATGCCAATAGGACTACAGATAATGATTCTCTGTTTTCATGAAGCCGAACCACAGTTTGTAGAAACAATGTAATATTGGATCATATTCTCGTTGGGCTATCCATCTCATCAGAGTATCCCGCCGCCCCATTAAGGGAGGAAGAGCTGAAAGGAAAAATCTCAACAAAGATTGCTTCGACTGTATATAAGGATTATTGAGAGACATCGAGCCTGCGCACACAGACCAGAATATATCGTATAAGGACTGGAGCTATAGTCTCGAATCAGCCATGCTATTATCTTACCTATAAAAACTGAGCTCGGGACTCTCTACTCACTACCCCATCTTCTGAAGAGTTCATGCTCAATACCGAGATAATCGAATATCTTTCCCATGGTCTGATTGATAATATCATCAATAGTCTTCGGCTGATGGTAGAAAGACGGGACCGGAGGCAGTATATGAGCCCCCATATCCGCCGCCATGGTCATCAGTCTGAGATGTCCTTTGTGAAGGGGAGTCTCTCTTATCACCATGGCAAGCTTCCTCTTCTCTTTCAAGGTCACGTCCGCTGCCCTTACAAGCAGATTAGCGGTGTAAGAGTTGGCGATCCCTGACAGGGTCTTTATTGTGCATGGGACAACCACCATCCCATCGGTCAGGAATGAGCCGCTTGCAATAGCCGCGCCGACATCACTGTTGTCATAAACATAATCGGCCATTGCCTCCACTTCGGCAGCCTTATAGGTCGTCTCGATCTCGATATTCCTCTTTCCTGCCTCGGATATAATGAGATGGGTTTCATGCCCTTGCTCTTTGAGTAACTCGAGAAAACGTACGCCGTAAGTCACGCCGCTTGCACCTGAAATCCCTATAACAATTCTTTTTACCATAGCATTTCCCTTTTCCTTTTCCCCTACAAGTTTTTATTCCATCCCAATTCGGATCAGAATCACTTTTACATATCAGATCAGAAGGTATTTCTGAATGGTTCCCCCAACAAAATCGGACCAATGGTTAAACATACAATATCCATTGGTCTCCTTAAAAATATCTCGTGGTATGATCAGAAAATTCACAGATGATGTCAAGACATTAAATTAATCTCTCAAGAATTTTCTGTTTAGTGACTGATCCCCACATTGATCAATTTTCAATAAAAAAATGCTCGCGCATACCGCTTTGCGGGGCACAAGCCCCGCTGCGATTAAATATATGGGGGTTATGTCTCCTTTACTACTTTCAGATAGAGAAAACTATCTACCATGAATGAGAGATAGCACCGGCCTTGCAAGCCTCTACACAGGGAAGGGGCGGCCTCTCGGATGCCGGTTTACAGGGATTGCACTCATACTTCAGTTTCTTCTTTTTATCAGCTGAGACAACGGCTACCGGCTCATCCCTTAGGGGGTCGTTCGGGTCCTCATCCATCACTTCAAAGATATCAGCTGGGCATGCTGATACACAGTCGCCGCAGCCGTTACAGATATCCGTATCAATGGTGATAAAAAAATCGCCGGAAGCATCTTTATATCCATAATTCGCGAGCATTTACATATCTCCATATAAAAATCAGACTGCTTAATATTGTAATTTTACTATCAGTTCAAGCTCATCAGGTATTGCCTCGTAACTTTGATATCTATTTCTTTCTTCCCTTTCCCTTCTGGCATAGTGCATATCCAAAAAGGGCGGCACCGACGCCGCCGGCTATCTGGGTGTCCCACTTGGTCTTCATACGTTTAAGACCAACCATGGGCATTAATCGGTCCATGACACCGCGATTCTTTGCAAGTCCACCGGTTACTGCAAACTCCGGCTCCACACCAACCCTTTCCACAAGGGAATAGATACGATCGGCCATGGCGCTGCAATAGGCTGCCAGCACTTCTTCCGTGCTCCACCCCTTTCTTAAAAGGCTTGTGGCCTCTGATTTGGCATAGACAACGCACGTGCTTGACACTGGCTGAGGCTCTTCCTTGACATCGAAAGACCGATCACCCACATAATTAATGGGCACACCAAGAAGGTCTGAAAAGACCTCCATGCCGCGACCGGTTCCTGCTGCGCACTTATCATTCATAATGAAGTTAGTCACCTTTCCCTTCTCATCGCACTGGATGGCCTTGATATCCTGACCGCCTATATCCAGTACAGTTCGTACTTCAGGGCCGTATATAAAATTTGCACCCCGCGCATGGCAGGCAATCTCGGTGATGGTTCGGTCAGCAAAAGGGACATTTACCCTTCCATAGCCGGTCCCTACACAGTAATCCATCCTGTCTTCAGGCATGTCAGTTGCTTCCATGGCGAATTTTAAGGCATTTCGGGCACTGTCGGGGCTATCCGACCCTGTCCTCATGTTCCCATAAGCAAAGATCTCCCCATCAGTCATAATAACAGCCTGAGAACTGACCGAACCCACATCGATGCCGCTCGTGACGAATTTGGCATCCTTCCAATCTATGTCGGGATTCTTCCAGTTGGACTCAGTCCATCTCCAAAACTCTTGTTTTTTCTCTTCAGCCATTTATATATCCTCCAATAGTAGCATTCATTATTGGTTATTCGATTAACGATTAATATCTATTTTATTCCGCTTCTGAGGCCACAATTGCAGCGCCCACAGCTGCTCCAAATTCCGGCTCATCAGGCAGGTAGATCTTATCCTGTTCTAATTCACGCCTCATGGATTCCACAAAGCCCGGATTATTGCCAACACCTCCAAGCATGACCACATCGGGATTAACACCAATCCGGCGGATCATGGATACAATACGGCTCGCCATGGCATCATGGATGGCTTTGCTTATATCATGTATTTCCGTCTTGGCATGAATAAGCCCGACCACTTCGGATTCGGAGAAGATAGCGCACTGGGCGTTCATGGGAATCTCTTTATTCGATTTCAGAGACAACGGTCCCATCTCCTCAAGAGGCGTCTCAAGCGCCCTGCTCATGGCTTCGATAAAGGCGCCTGCGCCTGCCGCGCATTTTTCGTTAACGGCAAAATCAACGGCATTTCCATTCTCATCCAGCTTGACAGCCCTTCCCTCTTCAGCTCCAACGTCTGTAACCGTTCTGGCATTCGGGAAAATTTTATGTGCTCCCTTTCCCATAGCCTTGATGTCGCTCACTTTCATATCAGCCATCTCAACAGCATTCTTTCCTGATCCGGTGCCGGCTATCTTATCAATATCTTCTCTTGTAATACCGGCTACCTGAATGGCCATTTCCAGGGAATCCTCAACAGCCTTCCCCTGGTCAAAACCCGTTAGAACCGACCCTTTGCCGATGATCTGGCCATCCTTCATAATAATAGTCTTGGTATTTTTAGCACCACAATCAATTCCTGCGCTTATCATCTTTCTAAAACCTCCTTAGATCTATTTAAAGATATTAATTCTCCAGCTTTTATATTTCCAAATTTCTTAAAAGAGTCAACCAGATTCATGGTCGCCTATTCGCCAGAGCTAAACCTTGACCCCTTGAACCTTGAATGAGTAGTTAGTGTCCATCCATAAACTACCGTTTATGGATTCAAGCTATCAGCTGTCAGCTCCATCCGGTAATGATCCATTTCCGGATGGACACTAGTTAAGATGAAATTAAAACAGATCGCCCTCTGCCTCCAGGGTTTCGTGGAATGCCTCCGTACGGATGGCAAAGGGACCGAGCGGAGTTGTGACGTCAACCTCGAGAAAGTATGTGGGAACATCGTTCTCTTCCAGAAACTTCCTGACAAACGGAATGTCCATCTCATGGGGATCGCAGAACTTCTGCTGCATAACGATCGCGCCGTCAAGCTCGGCAACCAGACTGGCAACCCCGCCGCTTCTGGACAGTTCGTCAATGATCTGTTGTATGTCAAGCCTTTCCTGCTCCCCTGTGATCGCCCTGAGGATCCTGTTGACATCCTCTGCATCCTCTATTTTTAGTCCTCTTATCAGGAGGTTATCCAATGATTCAACCCTTTTGACCAATAAATTAATAATTTACAATTTAATCATATTTTAGCTACAAAGTAACTATAACATAAAAATGACAGATGATGCCTTGATGGTGGATCAGGAGCCCCTGGGCGCAATCGGCATCATGCTCTTTGGAGAAAGGGTCCTGGATCATGGTGTACGTTCCATATACGGATACAGGGATATCAGGGAGAAGCAGGGCATCCCACATGTGGGTGAGAGGGTTAGAAACAGGCATTCCAGAGCCGTCCACAATCCTTCCCTGAAGCCTGTCAATCACCATATACCTTACCCCATTGCCTAGGCTGACAGATTATTATATCGAGAGATTATATCGGCCCTTTCTTCCTCTGGAAGTGATTTCAGATAGGACTTCCAACCCGGACACCAATTCATATGCCATCGCCATATCCGCCCCAGGATCGACTTGGGCTTTCTATCATATATGGCCCGAAAGGAACAACTGCCGCATCTTTGTTCAGCCATTTCCCTATCCCCTTCTTGAAGTTTACCCTAACGTTGCAAAAGTCGAAGATGCCGCTCGAAAGATCCCGCATCATCGGGGAGATCCAAGGCGTCAAGGGTGAAGTCCCGCCGAGGCGGGATATCATCGGCTTTCCCATCGAGTAAATAACATGGCTATTTCTAAAAATGTCAGGATGCCACTTGTGGTAAATTTCACCAAGATACGGAAAAAGTTTAAAAACACTGTTTGTTACTGTCTTAAGCCCATTTTGCCATGTTATTTATGCAACTTTAGGGTTTAAGGTATCAAAGCCATGAAAGGACATCATAGAATATCGCCCCTCCTTTTGGCTGCGCATTCATTCAGGAAAGTATCAATTCGTCCCGGTGGCCGAAGTCCAAGGCATTATTGATGAAGCGTATCCTGGTCGGCACAAACTTATAAAACCTGACCTTGGCCACCTTGTTTGCTATTGCCTGGCCGAGCTTTCTGGGAGAAAGGAAGAAATCCGCCACATCAGGGAACTTCTTCACATAGGCCTTTACAATGCGACCGTTCTCCATAATACTCCCAACCTTTTCCACACGGCCCTCCATCTGAATACCCTTGATATCACTCCACCCGGAATAATCCTCACTGATAGTAGCGGATACACTTGCGTTACGGGCGATATTCTCTCCATGCCTGCTTAAGGGGCTGCTCACAAAATATAACTGAAACCCGATGTTGACATAGAAGAGCGTAGCAGCATGGGGCAGGCCATCCCCCTCCGTTGCCAGGGACATACTGTTGTGAGTTTCCACGTATTCAAGAATTGTTTCTTTGAGTTCCTTTTCTTCCATTGACCAATCTCATAATAGTCTTTTTACAATTCCTTTTTCCTGATACATTCACCCTTTCGTAATGCACGTAAATTTGACACACCGCAACAAAACATGGCCATTTTGACCTCTTTGATAAAATTGTCTATTGTCTTTTTAACAATCTCTGACGATTCCATGGCGGGGGATAGAAGAGGAAGAGACATTCCAGCATAACTTGCTCCCAGGGCCAGAGCCTTGGCAATCTCAATTCCATTGCGAATACCACCGGATGCAATAATTGGGAGATCATTGACAGCCTCCTTGACGGCGATCAATGAATCCACAGTGGGTATACCCCAGTCGTCAAAGTTTGAGCCAAATTTTTTTATTGAATCTTCCTTAAGGTACCTTGTCACCTTCACCCAGGAAGTGCCGCCGGCACCGGATATATCAAGCATACTCGCTCCCGCCTTCTTCATCTGAAGTGCGACATCTGACGAGAGCCCGAAGCCCACCTCTCTCACTATCACGGGCACGCTCAGATTGCCGCATATATGGGCTATCTTGCCGGAAAGTCCTTTAAAGTTCAGGTTGCGGGTCCCTTGAAAGACCTTTTGCATGGGATTCAGATACAGAAACAACCCGTCTGCGCCGATCATCTGAACCGCCCTTTCACACTCTTTAAGCCCGTATCCGTAATTAAGATATATGGCACCTAGATTAGCGAGAAGAGGGACATCAGGAGCCACATCCCTTACCTGATAGGTGGCTTCAAGAGCGGGATTCTCAAGGCCCAGTCTTTGAGAACCCACAGACATTACGACATTGAGTTCCTGGGCGGCCTTTGCCAGGTTTCTGTTAATCTCCGTGGCCGTTTCAGTCCCGCCCGTCAGGGGTAGAACAATAAAAGGTGCGGAGATATCTTTCCCCATGAATCGACAAGAGATATCGATATCGTTATAATCCATGTCCGGCAAGGAACTGTTAATAAGGTCATATCTCTCAAACCCGGTCGACTTAGAAGACTCTACATCCTTTTCCAGACAAAAACGTATGTGTCCATCCTTGTCCTCGGTTGAAGACCTTTCCTTTAAGGTTGTAATGTCAGATCTATCCTGCACGTTCCAATCCTTTTGTGAGATATCGATTTTCAGAAACAATAATCACATTCCATACCGAGCATTCTATATGGGATGTGCATACTATTGAAGGTTACCAGACTTTTACCATTTCAATTACCTGAATTTTGCACCAAGTATCGTAGCGAGGCACCGAAAGCCTTGTGTTTAAAGCGAAGTTGGAGTGATTTTGACCCGCAGGCATATTACCCATATGGTGAGGATCAAAATCATGAAACGAGCTTTAAAGATAAGGCGCTTCAAGCCACAGTAGATAGTTGGTGCAAAATTCAGGTATTACATGGTAGATCTATAGAGCAGCCTCTTTATCCTCTCCAGCAGCGGGCCTCTGCTTTCGGGTGATATTACAGGGCTAACCGGCTGCCATTTGCGCCAATCCCCCAGGATATCATCATATAGCACCCCGCATGCCCTTGAGACCAGGATCTTGCCGTCTCTATCAACATCCGGGAGACATGCCTCCAGGGCCTCCTTAATCCGGTCCCGCTCGCCCTCATCCTCGGTATGAAATACGACAACCTTCCTTTCCGAAGCAGGGCGGCCGCTGCCGAATTTTCCGAATACGTGCCCTGATGGGAACCTCTTCTCAAACTCATTGAGCAGAGAAAGGCACTCATCGATCCCCTTGACCACTGCCGTTATCTTCCAGCAGTTGAAGGCATTGCCCAGGGTGATCTCTCTGCGTCCCTCTTTCAACTGATGATAGAGGTTCCGTATACACGGCAGGCACCGGCCGTAAATATTATTTTTTGTTTTTTTCAGGTCAGGATCACTCTCAAAACTGACCCAATAATCCCCCTTTTCGCTATGGGGGATCTTCCCTGTGTAGATGTGCCATTCCGATCTATTCACAAACTCTTCTTTTGTTCCTGTTTAAAAGATAGTATATTGTCACAATAAGGACATCCGGCTTAATAAGAACTTAATACTGATTTCTATCACGGGAAACGAGCTTAATCAACCCTCCGGTTACGGTATACATTTTTCGGGCATGCCCCGGAACTGCCAATCATACACCGATGGATATTGTTTTTGATATTTGTTCCTTCTTATAAAGGAGTGAAAGTGAGCAATATAGTTGTTAAAAAGCAGATCAAACGATTCTTTGAGACCGGAAAGGTGAAAGAGCTTACCGACGAGCTTATCAATGAGTGCCGGCTGAGTATCCGCTTGGATGGAGAAGATTTTGTCCGGGCAATGGTTTCCCCCTCTCTCCTCGAGGAGTTTGTGCTGGGATTTCTTTTAACACGGGGCCTTATTCAAAGGGCTGAAGATGTCTCGTCAATAGAAATAACGGATAATCTTGCCCTAGTTATAAGGAATGAGCAGGCAAAGACGTCACTGCCTTCAGCCACGCTGCTGGAATCCACAGGGAACAGAAACGTGGACTTGGCGCAAGATTTCAGGGTGTATAAGAAGATTGATGGGACTGGGTTTCGTGTCCCTGCCAAAGTAATCATTAACTGTGTTCGCATGCTCTCCAAAATGCCTGTATTTAACAGGACCGGGGGGACGCACTGCGCTATCCTCTTCTCCCCTGCAGGCGAGTCCCTGTTCCAGGCCGAGGACCTGGGCAGGCACAACACTGTGGACAAGGTGATTGGTGGAGGCTTGAAAAAAGGAATCGACCTTAGCGACTGCTGGCTGGCAGTTTCAGGCCGTCTTCCGTCGGACATGGTCTTTAAGGCTGCGATGGTTGGCATCCCGCTTATCGCCTCTGTTTCGGCAGTAACCTCTGATGGAGTTAAGACCGGGGAGCGGGCAGGGATGACTGTCGTGGGATTTGTTAGGGATAAGAGGCTGAACTGCTACTGCCATCCTGAGAGGGTCGTCGTGTAAAGAATCCACGACCCTCGAAGATCTCCCGTAAAGCGGGAAGAAGGACGTGGTTTTCAAGTTACAATAAACCCCGGGGAAGGGGGCAGTGTCAATCTCTTTTCCGGCTTTAATTGCCGCCTTTAAAAAGATCTTACCGGGGTAAACAGAAATAACCCGTCGCCATAATGGCGACGGGTTATTAGAAAAATGATCAACAAGTCATTTTACCTTAAGCTTTGGCTACCCTGCACAACAAGGCCTTCATCTCCGTGTAGCCTGTCACAGGATCACGGGGCTCAAGCTCGGTCAACACATTGGAGTTTGCCTTTGCCCACCCATGGGGGATGCTGACTATCCCCGGGTGCAGGGCCTCTGTTGTCAGGGCCTTGATCTCGATCTGGCCCTTGGTCGTCTCTATGGTCATCATGTCACCGTCACTGATACCGTATTTGCCGGCCGTATCGGGATGGATCTCCGCCAAAGGCTCGGGCGCCATCTTTTTAAGAGAGGGAACTCCCCTGAACTGGCTGTGTGTATATTCGGGAACCCTGGCGCCGGTGCTCAGGATCACGGGATACTTCTTGAACAGCTCAGGTGTGCTCACCGGGCTCTTGCTTGGCTCCACGTGTTTCGGGATCGGATCATAGCCGTTCTCCGCAAGGGTCTCTGAGTAGAGCTCAATCTTGCCTGAGGGGGTATAAAATTTACCCGGTTTGTACTGCTTCTCAGCATAGTACATACCTTCGGGATGCTCCGTATCCAGCTGCTCCCTGGTCAGTCCGCTGGGTTTCAGGAAGAAGTCGATAACCTCCTCCTCGGTCTTCCACGGGAAGTGTTCCTGGTAACCCATCCTGTTGGCAATCCCGGTCCATATCTTCCAGTCCGGCCGACTCTCACCTATAGGCTCTATCACCTTCTTGCGGAGCATGGCATAGGGAATACAGTTGGTCACTCCGTAAACATAGCCCACACCGCTCTTCTCCAGGAACGAACAGGCAGGAAGCACGATGTCTGCAAGCTCTGCTGTTTCGGTCATAAAGAGCTCGGATACCACCATGAAGTCCAGCGCCCTCATCGCCTCTTTGATACGCTCGGAATCGGGCAGGGTCAGCGCGGGATTACCACCCGTGCAGATCAGGCCCTTGATGGGATACGGCTCTTCCTTCAGCACCGCGTCTGCAAAGAGCATCTGCTGTCCGTAAGGTGATGTCCTGCCCCAGAAACGGCGGAACAACGGGTGCTCCTTGGTGCCTATGGGGTCGCTGATCTCAGTGACTCTCATATCTCCCAGCCGAATAAACGGGATAGAGACCCATCCGCCGGGGATATTTATGTTTCCGGTTACCGCCTGCATAATGGCATGAATCCTGTTCCCCTGAAAGCCGTTTATATGCTGATCGATGGAACAGGTGCCGGGCACTAAAGATGCGGGCGTGTTTTGAGCAAACAAACGGGCAACCTTCCTGATATCATCCGCAGGTACCCATGTGATCTCCTCGATTGTCTCGGGCGTGTACTGCTTCACATGCTCTTTGAGCCTATTAAAGCCCATGCAGGACTTCTCTACAAACTCCTTGTCATACAGGTCTTCTCCAATAATGACATTTAGAAACCCGAGAGTCAGGGCGGTATCAGTACCGGGCCTCAGTTGAAGATGGATGCCTTTCTCCGCCATGGGGATCCGTTTCGGGTCGATGATAATCAAGTGCTCCAGGGTACCATCATCCATGGCCTTATAGATCTTGCTTCCCACAGTGATCCTTGAATTATCCATGTTCTGCCCATAGACGATAACGCACTTGGAATTCCACGGCTCCTCTATGGGGTAACCGCCGAAGGTCATCTGGCGTGCCATGATACGTGACCGGAAGCAGTTGCCTTCCACCGAGAGCAGGTTCGGGGTGCCGTACACACCACGGAACCTCTGGGCATAGGCAGCCAGTTCTATATTTTCCGTGCCCAGGGAGCCGGTATACACGGCAAGGCCCCTTGCACCGTATTTATCCTTGATCTCCTGAAGCTTCTCGGCAATGGTATCCAGTGCGTCATCCCAGGAGATGCGCTCCCACTTGCCGTCTACTTTCTGCATGGGGTGCTGCAGCCTGCCCTTTGAATAGACCCATTCAGGCAGCGCTTCACCCCTGGGACATAAGGCGCCCTCACTGATGGGATGCTCTTTCATGCCCTCCACCTTAACCAGCTTGCCGTCCTTAACATAGGCATCAATGCCGCAGCTATTTATACAAAGGATACAATCAGACTTTATTATCTTTTGGGCCATAATTCTTTTCCTCCTTATCCATTCAATGTTAAAAGTCCTGCGAGTATTATAAAAAAGTTACTCCTATTCCTCCATCTATAAGAATACGGATGTTTTCTTATATTTATTTATTCTTTTCAGAGAGCATTTCCAGGAAGATCTCTCATCTTACCACTGTTTTTTCCAGATCAAATTCTCTCTCATCACCCATGTTCCCTTCGTAGGTCATGACCTGGAGCCCTTCGTTGATCAATCCAAGGCGGGTCTCGGCAATTCCGATGGAAAGGCCTTCACATCCACGGTTCATGTGGAGGACTACACCATCCACATTCCACTGCCGTGCCATTGCTGCCATCATGTCGATCTTGTTTTGGGGATGATAGAACACCTGATAGAGAGGTCTGCTTAAGAACCAGTCCGCCAGGAGGCGACAGGCCTCTTCACGATTCTTCGGTTTCTCTTCCGGCATTTCACGCGGCACAATTTTTTTCTGCTCCGCATCGTATAGCCATATCCCTTCAAGCCCGAATGTATACAGGGAGCCAATAGATACGGCGCCATATCCCGCCATGATCCGGTACATGTTCAGGAAGCCCCCCGTCCACCTTCTCCGCCTTCCTCCGGCTTCATGCGGATGCACTGCAAATAATACAGTTCGACCATGAAAAGAGACCCCCGCCGGCCATTAACTTCCATATGACAGCATTGCAAAATCCTAACCGGACATTACTGAGCTATTGCCTACAATTTAATTACATTTTAGCTACAAAGTGGCTATTATAGAGAGATATAGAATGATGTCAAGAAAAAAATTCCTTCGTAAAGACACTTTCCAAGCATCTTAGGCCCTATATTGCAATTTACACCTGTTCTGCATTTTTTTTATGTAATAATAATGACTTACAGCTTACCACCAATCCCCCATGGGTATCAAAAAAGAAATCATTTCACTTCTTCTCAGATCGAAATCTGTATTTGATTCCGTTTCGTGCGAGACTTAATTCCCCCAGGGAAGCCATTGAAGGCATCCACTAATTGTGGGTCCATATTCTTGCTCATCCTGAAACATCCTTCTAGGTATCAGCATTATCATCAATTAGCTTTCAGTAAAATACTTTTAAACATAATAAGCTGAGTGCTGATAGCTGAACGCTGACAGCTTTATCCGAATATCTTTTCCGGATATACACTATTTAATAATTGACACACAATCCCCTTTTTCCTATTATTCGCCCCTTGAAAAGGAGTTTTACCCATGATTTATCCACAGCCTGCTCTCCTCACACTCTATGGTGATTACGCCCGCGGCTCCAACGGCGAGATAGGGATCGGCAGCATTGTAAAACTGCTTGGCAATTTTGGTCTGTCCGAACAATCCATCAGGTCTGCAGTATCGAGGATGTGCCATGCAAACCTATTGAAAGTAAGAAAAGTCGGCAGAAAAAGCTATTATTCCCTAACAGAGGATGGCCGCAATCTATTGACAAAAAGCGGACAGCGTATCTTCTGGCCAAAAGGTATCCCCTGGGATTCCTCCTGGATGATTGTCACCTACTCCATCCCTGAACAGAAACGGAAGGCCAGAGACAGGCTGAGGACTGAACTGAGTTGGATGGGATGCGGTGCGCTAAGTGATGCTACCTGGATCTCGCCCTATGACATAACAAAAGAGGTCGAAGAATTAGTTGAAAGACTCAAAATCAGGAATAACGTCCATATCTTTCATGCCAAGCACCTTGGTTTTTCCGATCCAAAAGAGATCGTTTCCAGGTCCTGGAATCTGAACAAAACACATGAAAAGTACGCCAGTTTTTTAACTAGATATCGTCCCAAACTAGAAGCCCTGCAAAAAATCATACGATCAGGCAAAGACATCAAGCCCAGCGAATGCTTTGTAGAGAGGTTTAGTATTATTCACGAATATCGCAAGTTGCCCTTCTTTGACCCCGATCTACCTAAAGAACTGCTACCAAGCAAGTGGCTACGCCCTGAAGCCAACACCCTGTTCCGTGAATACCTCGAACTGGTCACGCATAAAGCTAAAGAATACTTTAATTTGGTAATCAGCAAATACTAAAGTACTGACATGGGCAATAGGTGAATGAATATCTCCGTCCAAAACAACAGAACAGGAAAATCCTTGCGAGAAACGCTCCGGCGCTGGATCTGGGTTGTGACCTTTGCCATGGCGTTCGCATGGGTTGAGAGCTCTGTTGTTGTCTATCTTCGAGAAATCTACTTTGACGGTTCATTCCATTTCCCTATAATCGTAACCTGGGAGAACGGCAAGCATGTCCTTGATCATCTCATGCGCATCGAACTCGGACGCGAGGCCGCAACGGTCCTCATGCTTGCGGCAGTAGGTTGCGCTGCAGGCAAAAACGGTTGGCAGAAGTTCAGTTTCTTCATGGTAGCTTTCGGGATCTGGGATATATTCTACTATATCTGGCTTCAGGCAATGATCAGTTGGCCCGAAAGTCTCATGACATGGGATCTACTTTTCTTTATTCCCCTTCCGTGGGTAGGGCCGGTGATAACGCCGGTACTTATCGCGCTGGCAATGACCACAGCCGGGTCATTTATAATCTATTATGATGAAAAAGGCCTTGAGATCCGTTTTCACTGGTACGATTGGACCATTGTATTGGGATGCGGTCTCCTTATGATCGTGGCCTTCTGCTGGGACTGGAAGAACATCATACGCCTGCCAGGCAACGTGCCGCACACCGGAATCCCTAACCCGTTTGCCTGGTGGCTGTACCTGCCCGCGTACATCTTTTCAATAGTCTATTTCGCAATACGGTTCAGACAGATCATTATTGCCAACAGACGGAGACAATAGGGGCATCGTTTAATCTATCGACTTTTTTAATTTACCCATTTCCGCTCAAAGCACTTTTGGGTATATAAACAAGCTTATAAATCGAAGGACTAATGCTCAAATCACTCAGAATCCTCCCCCAAATAGCCACTGGGCAGCTATACCTGCTATGGGAGGTACTATAAGCATGGAGATGATTCGGATGGTCATGAAACGGATCCCAATAAAGGTGAGTTCATAGGGCATCTGCATAATGGTCAGCATGGCCCAACCCGTGATAAACGCCACTGCCGTACCGATACTGGCGCCTGTATTAATTATTGCGGCAATAATGGGGAATGCCACATACGGCCCGCCCGGAATCAGTGTCCCTGCAATGCTCCCTATAAAGATCCCATTCCATCCTGCCTCCTGGCCAAGCCATGAGCGTATCAGATCAGCGGGTATGGCAACCTGGATCAGACCGGCAAGGGGAAATGCCAGAAGGAAGAGGGGGATCGTCCCCATTAACATACCCCTTCCCGCCTTAAGCCCGCGAACCAGCGAGCCGTCACCGCGTCTGTAAGCAATGGTCATCAATGTAACGGTCATAATCAGCAGGACACAGAATGCGATAAACATGATATTCAACCCCTGATATTCGAGTTTTTCAGGCCTTGTCCGACCTCTGAAGCAGTCTTATCTCTTCACGGATCCTTACGGTATGTCCTGAAAACAGTGCATTTGCCGCCAGCCCCACAAGTATGGGGAAGATGAAGGTCACACCGTACCGGATAAAGGTGATCTTTGGTCCCAGGAGTGCCACCTCTACCGGAAGACGGCTTACGGTCCACAAGACCTTTGCGGCCACAAAGCTGATGGCCGCTCCGATCTCCGCACCTGAGACAAGCAGAGTGGCGGCAATGGGATAGAATATAAAAGGACCTCCTGGAATCACCGCCCCTGCAACAGATGCAAGCAGGATACCTTTCAACCCGGCCTCCTTACCCAGGAGGCGCGAGACCACCTCCTCGGAGACCAGGATGGAGATCATGCCCGCCAAGGTAAAGGCAACTATTATAAGGGGAATTACCGTGACAAATATCCTTCCTCCCAGGAAAAGGCCATTACCCAGCAGTGTCCACCCACCCTGCATGAATGTGATAACGCACAACATCACCACTGCGATGCCCATACCAATTAATGTTTTCCGCAAATCGGTCTCCTCCTTTAGGATATCAGGATATCATATCTAATCCGCTAAGGCGTACAAGTCTCCAGAGATAGACAGGGGCTAATTCACTGCAGCCTGCGGCAGAGTAGTTTATTCACTGCAAGTAAAAATGTCACGTTTTTTATCATCTTTATTCAATTGCTTACCTGTCGTTCTGTGCTCACAATAATACTGTCCCATGATCTCAATTTCAATGATATACGCGTTAAGGCACAATTACCTATAGATACAAAAAGGCCCAATCTTAGTCGATTGAGCCTTGATTTTTTGGCTCCCCGGGACAGAAAGCTGGCAGAATTTTATATCAACACTGATTTTGCCATCATATCGGAAGGTTAGGGATACTTGTCAGGATATTCCAACGGCTGCTTATCGACTTTGATTTATAGAAGCAAAAAGAAAATCGTAACACATCTCTTCGGGCACATCGATTAGTTGTCGCCTGAAAGAGGAATGTAATGGATTATTTATGAAACCTAGCATTTGACCCTATAAATGTCAAAAGAGCTTTTAAATTCTCCCAGACGCCTATGACTTTTTGGGAAGTATAGACTTTATAAGCACTGGGAGATTAGATCTTTCTTAATATCAAGAATACATCTCAGGGTTAACAATGCACTCCACAGTAGAAATATTTCTCATATCAAAGGATTTGGTGAGACTGTGATCTCTATGAGTATCTAAAAATTAACGGGGCCAAAAGCAAGGACTATGGCAGAGGCTATATCAATCCCGACGTTGCAGCCTCCCTTTCAAGGCCTGGTGGGGCGTCAGCCAACCAATTTGGAGACAAGGCAAACATTGGCTATGTGGCCTTCACGCGGGCGATGCGCTCTATCTTTTCCAACCTTAAAAGGCTCATTTCATACCATTGATACGATCCGGAAATTGCCCCTCTGTTCATTAATTGATGCACTCAAGATTCGCTTTGACCCAGGTCTTTACTTCCATAAAAGGATACTGCTTCAGCACGCCGAAATTCGGCAGAGACCTGGCCTTTATCTTCATAAAGGCGGGCGTCTGGATTCCGCAAAGAAACTTTACCATATCTAAAGGCGTGGCAGGGGAATCCTGCTTTGCAAGAAAACCGCTGATGAGTTCTTTCAGGTCCAGATCAGTCAGAGGCTTAAGGTTACGTGTGTCCGGCATCCTTGTCAAATGCCCCTTGCATGCCGAACAATGACCACATCGGTCAACAGCTATGGTTTCGCCAAAATAGCCGGCCAGTGCCTTACTGATACAGTCCCCGTTTTCAAAGAAAAGAATCATTTTATGAATCTTTTCAATCTCATGGGCTTCCCTTTCTTTAAACTTCTCAAACATGGTTTTTGCCAGATGATCAATATCAAAACTCTTATCCATAAGATCAAATACCTCCACCGACTGACGGGCCTGGAGGCTTATCCACCCTCGCTCTTCAAAATATTCCAGTGCCGCAACCACCCGTTTGCGTTCGGCTCCATACCCGGCAACCATGCTCTCCACATCAACATAGGTCCATATCTTTTTTGTTTCGCAGTGATCAAGAATAGATGCCGCAAAATCCCTGCGTTCACCCTTGAAGCTTCCGATAATATCGTCTCTGTCTTTGAGGTACTGAAAGGCGTACTGATCAAAGTAAGTGAATTTAGGGCGAATTATGCCCGCCATTTCAAGGTAGACAAGGAGTGTTTTCAAAGGAAGCAGCCGAATATTCAACTCAAAAGAAAGGGGAATAAGCCCGAACTCCCAGATAAATTCCGGTTGCGCCTTGATTTGCCCAAGCAAATCAGCGATAGCCTGCTTTTCCGGTGTATCACCATAAATAAAATTCTCAAGGATACTGATATTGTCCCGGTTGGCCAGTGCCTCGCACAAGGCCGGTTTTCCATCACGGCCTGCGCGACCGATCTCCTGGCTGTAATTTTCAAGGGTTTTGGGAAGATCAAAATGAATTATCCGGCGAATATCCTTCTTGTCAATGCCCATACCAAAAGCGATGGTGGCGACCACACAAGAGATGGTTCCACCCATGAATTGATCCTGAATCCGTTCACGCTCCCTGTTCTTCATTCCCGCGTGGTAGCAGGCAGAGCGAACCCCTTTATTCACCAGAAATTCCGCTATTTCTTCAGCAGTATGCTGAAGAGTAACATAAACGATTGTGGGTGAAGCAGGCTCCTCATTGATCCGGTCAAGCAGCATATCCGGCTTTTCAGATTCCTTTACCGGGGTGACCTTCAGAAAAAGGTTCTTCCGGTAAAAACCGGTGATGATGACATTTTCCAGGGGAATATCAAATCCGGAGCACATATCCCCGATAACCGGAGGAGCGGCAGTAGCGGTCATGAGCAGGGTTTGGGGGATGCGGTACTCTTTTTTATAGACAGTCAGCTTCAGGTACTCCGGACGGAAATTGTGTCCCCATTGAGAGATGCAATGGGCTTCATCCACAACCAGCAGGGATATATCCATATTTTCGAGATGATGTCTGAAGCGTTCGTTTTTAAATCGCTCTACGGAAATCATAAGTATTTTAAGTTCACCTTTTTTGGCTTTAAAAAGTATCTCGTTATAGGCTTCAGGTTCGAGGGTCGAGTCCAGCCGGGCAGCGGCAATATTACGGGAAATGAGGAAATCGACCTGATCTTTCATCAGGGCCAGCAATGGTGATACAACCAGGGTCATATGGGTCAGCAGCAGAGCCGGAAGCTGATAACACAGGGACTTCCCCGAACCCGTAGGAAAAATAGCGACGGCCGAATCTCCTCTGGTGATCAACTCAATCACATCCCTCTGTCCTGTCATAAAAGACTCAAATCCAAAGTGCCGGTAAAGATGTTCTTCAAGCATATCTTACTCTCTCAGTTTCCGAATATTCAAAATCTCCTCTTTTAAAAGATTCTCGATTAATAGAAAAAGATTCTTAGAATTTTAAGGGCATCCCACTCCTACACGCTTTTTACTTAAAAATTCTATTAAGTGTCTCCTGAATAAAAGATTTTTTCTTGAAAGGATAATCCTTATAATAATTGACAGACTCAAATCTTTCCTGGTTGAGGGGCTCTCCCTCCTCAAGTCGCTCCACAAACGCCCTGTTAACAATTGCAGGTTCATAGTTGGGGTCTAATCCGATGGCTTTGTCGAAGGCATCAAGTGCATCCTTTTTCCGGCCCAACTGAGCGTAACACAAACCCATGTTTCCATAGCTTTGAGGATGCGCGCGGTTCAATCTGACAGCCCTCTTGAATCGGTCAATCGCTTTTTCCCATTTCCCGTCTTCCATGAATGAAAAACCTGTTTCAAACTCACTTTGTGATTCAAAGAACCGATCCAAGGTAACATTATGTGTCTTAAAAACCTGTTCTTCAAACCCGGCAACAAATTCGCTTGCCTGACGGACCATATCATTTTGAGGATCACCCAATTCGATGACTTCAGCAAAAGATTTAATCGCATTCTTAATGTCAAGCTTGTTCTTGTATGCGACTGCCTTGTTGAAATGAGCCTCTATCAAATAAGGAAACACACTGGTTGCTCTAGTGAAGTAGTCTATGGCCTTGTCGTTGTCGCCCCTGAAAGCATGGACAACCCCAATTCCATAGTTGACCATGTGATTCGTGGGATAACTGGTCCGCAGGGATTCAAGTTTATGTTCTGCTTCCAGAATATTCCCACGCTCAACCAAAGCAAGTGCATCATCAACAGACTTTTCAACTTCCTCATTTATCTCGGCAATAAAGTGTCTATTTTTCGGTTTGGAAATCTTTGATGATTGGTATTGTCTGGCTTTTTTATAGTAATGACAACCGCTGCAAACTGTGTCGCGAGACTCTGAACAGCACTGCGGGCATATCAGGGTATCACCATGCTTCGCGCATTTTCGACGTGCTTTGTTGCTTGAACAGAGTGCGCATCTATTCTTTTTCATACAAGCTTTCCTTTAACAAATGAGCATAACCTTGGCAGGTCCGGACTTTGCCCGATGTTTGTATAGGATTTCTGAAATTGTCGGAAATACCGATTTTGGTAAAATCGACAATTTGTGCTCCCAATGGGGATTATAGATAGAGTGAAGAAGTGTATCGGACTGGTTTAGATTTGGCATACCAGTGTTCATCTTTTCATGTGAAACCCTGTTTAAAATCGTCATTTACAACAATTGGCAATATTGTAGGGTGTTGCCGTTACCAGGATAACCCTTTTGGCGCGGCAGATTTCGGCCAGTTTCTCATAGGAAATCGTTGTTTCAGTTCGAAAGCGGTGTGCTTCGTCTATGATGATATTTGTGTACTTGTCCGTTCCCCTGGCCAGCAGATCGTCCAGTTTTCCGATGGATTCAAAATCCGCCTGAACCCTGAAGTCTGAAAAGACATTCGGCCAGGACCCGGGGTTGGATTTTTCCAGGAGCACGGGCGGGGCGATAACAAGTGTTCTTCCGTCCAGTTGACCTGCCAGCATCGCTGAAATGTATGTTTTTCCCAGGCCCACAACGTCGGAGATGAAAACGCCGCCGTATTCCAGAAGTATCTTTTTGGCGTTTAAAACCGCCTGCTCCTGATATTCAAGCTTTTTAAACTCCTGCGGGAGATACTTAACAAATACTTCATCTGTCTGGCTGAGTTCATCCTTGAAATATTCGTAGAGAAATTTCAGGTATAACTGGTACGGTGAGATATTTTGACTCAACCAGGTCTTTTCCTGAATTGTCTGAACATATTTTTCGCTGACATCTACAGCGTTTTTCCATAATTCCTCAAATTTATTTTTAGCAAAATCATAGTCGCTTCTGTTTTTCAATTCCACGTTGAATTCAAGATTGTCAACCAGCCCGGCCTTTGTAAAATTGCTGGAGCCTGTAATAACGCGTCCGGCATCCCTATCGCCTTCAGTAAACGTCATAATATAGAGTTTGGCATGTATGTTCTGTGACGGATAAGCTTTTATTTCCAGTTTGCCGCTTTTAGCCCATTCTATAAATTTATTTACGCCTTCTTCAACTTTTCTATTATCCTCAGAATCCTCCATTTCTTTTTGAACAAAATTTTCAACTTCCTGCTTGGTTTCAGCGTGCGAGAAATCAATTTGTTGCTGTTTTTGTTTTTTGGCGTTTTCCAGTAATTCGTAAGTTTGTCTGCTTGTGCTGATTCCAATAAGAATTCTTATCTTTTCTGTGTTTTCTAAAGAATGGTAGATAGCGTGAAACCCGCTGGAATAGAAATAAGCTACAAGGCAGTCAAAGAATGAAGTGTCTTTAATAAGGACTTCAAACCGCTCTTTAAGTCTTTGATTTTCTTCGTTGGTAATAAATGACAGGTCAGTATTCATTTACCTTCCTTTTTTAAATGAAAGGGCATGGATGGATGTTTCGTGTGGCGTTCTATTTACCATTTACATGGTATAATATTGAATTGGGTAGTTATTGTATAGCGCAGGAAATCAGGCAAAGTATTATAACCAAGGGGCGATCCGGGATCGAGAATCCGGGGTAAGATAGAATGCGACTATTTGGGTATAAAGCTACTGTTACTTGCCTTGTGTTGTGAGTTGATCCAGCCCCTTGAAGCCAGATGATTATTGGCGCTTAGCAAGAGATATCCCAAATTGGCAAAAAAAGCAACATGTTGTATTTCATTTTAAGAGGCTCGTCCCATAGACCGGCAACATAAAGATAACCATCTTTTTATACCTCTGCTAATGTGGCCAAGGCTAAAATCATGGGGAAGGTCGTCGGTAAGCCGTAACGGGGAAAACTCGACTTACGGTTTGACGCGGGGGCTAAGGGAAGGTTGTGAACCCGGGGACATCCCTTGACTATTTGGACTAATTCCCTACCCATGACAAAGCCCTCAACCTACTGATATCACAAGGTATCTTGACGAGCATACGTTTCGCAGGGTAAAATGTAAGTGTGCCATCAAAAGGAGGATCACCAAATGTTTGATGACAAAACCAAAGAGTTGCGGTGGAAGAATGAGCTTTTGCGGCGATCCAGGCGCATGATGCAGCTGCCAAGGATGCTTGCCCGTTTGCAGAGCCGGTTTGAGGACCTGGTATCCTTGATCGGGTCACAGGTGCAGGGCCAGACGAGGTGATCTGCCTGATTTCAGCCCTGGAATTTCACCACCTAACAACGCAGATCGCCCATAGCGTGTGGATCGCCATTGAAAACAAGAGATGGGAGCCGAAATTTGATTATCCCCCCCTTGAGATCGTTCGCTTCAGCGGGCCGGCTTTCAGTTTCGGTGTCGAAAAACACGAGATTGACCGCGTCGTGGTCAAGGTCTATAGTCCCGCCAAAACGGTCACCGACTGCTTCAAGTTCCGGAACAAAGTCGGTCTGGACATTGCCCTGGAGGCTCTTAGAGAAACCTGGAGAAGCAGAAAAGCCCCTCAGGGCCATTCGATGCGAAAAGTGTCATTTATTCGGAAAATTATCGGCCACAGGCCATGAGTAAGAAAAGGGTGCCATCGCATGATGGCCTCCCTTTTCGCATCGAATGGCTCCCCGGGACGGACTCGAACCGCCGACAGGGTGGTTAACAGACATTAACCCCGAGTTTCCTAACCTCCTCAAATAACACAACTTGTTGAAATCATTGAGTTTCATTTTTTCCGATTTTAGTAGATTTTCCACATTTTAGCAGATTTTGGAAAGATTTTCTCACACAAATTCTCACACGGAATTAAAAGGATTTTTCCTTTAACTTTCCCCACCCTTTCCTCATCCTCTCCCTTAACACCCCGAACACTTAAACACCACCACCTTCCTCGCATCCAACATCATACCATCATCAATCTAAGGATTTCATCAATTCAGCTCCAATCATTTTCTTCTTCTTCTAAAAAAATAGAGCCATCCCTTTAATTCACTGGTTTAATATGTTTCTTCCCTTGTAGATGGGTCAACCATCTTTCAGCGCCTTTCCCTCGGTTCCTAGTAGTGAGCGTTACCTTACCGCCGGATTCGAAACTTATATCCGTTTTCATCAATCTACCTGAAACATAATCCGATGTGAAACAAAGTCGGTTCGATTTAAATTCCAGTCCCTGAATAAAATATCCCAGAGCCCACTGTTCATCAGGAATAAAATATTCAGCAGAATAACCTCTCGGTGCCGCATAAGTAAACGACATCAGTGAGAGTGCATATAAAATGCCAATGGTATATATATCTGGTTCTTCCTCTTTTATCTGGAAGACGATCTCCTGATAGGTATTAACTGATCCTTCATATCCCGGTGTCTCTTCAAAATTGTTGGATACTATTTCTATGATGGGTACCCCAATTGTCCCTTCTAAAAGATGATGCGGTAAAGTCTTATCAATTTCCATCTGGAATTTTCCTTACATTTTTCTTAAGCAAAAAGAGATAAATTCTACATTATAGGATAGTATCTTCGGCATAGACATTTCCGCTCTCTAACACCTTCCAAAGATTAGCATATCGTCCAATAGAAACATTCATGGCATCACCGATATTCAGGACTTTCACAAGTTCTTTACTTAGCATCACTGGACCTTTTTTGGCACCTTCTTCGTTCTCAAGATATGCAAAATCTTTCTCAAACCGAATAATCTTCATAAACCCTTCATCCAATTCATCCGGTTCCTTGTGATGGTCAATTGAAACCACTTTGTCCTTATCTCCAGTCATCCAAGCATCCGGATCGGGGGTGTGAAGAGAATAGAGCAGATCTCCTGCTTTCTGAAGACGTTTGACTTCTTTGCTTTTACCTCTGGGTACAGAATCTATGAAATCTTCATAATGTTCTTTATCAAAATAATTGTGCTTATAGCACCATTTGATCCACTTACGTAAAACTCCAGGTGCCCGTGCTATTAAGGTATCCTCGCCTATTACTTTTCGAGGCAACCACCAGTCAATAAAAATGGAGATTGCGCCACCGTAATAGTCATCCCAGTTATGAGAAAGTAGATACTCTCCATCTTCACCTTCAATAACAGCAGATGAATCAGAAAGTAGGCTTTCTAAGAAGAGATAAAATATTTCCGAATAGAGTTTTTTAGTCTTCTCCGATACCTCAACCGATTTGAGGAATTCAACAGCCGATTCGGCGATATTGGATGGATGATTGGATATACCTTTTAACATTTTTAAACTCCCTGTCATTCTCATTCTATTAATGACTTATGTAATAGTATGATCATTAAACCAGGAACAATGGAGTTATAAATGATATCAACTGTTCTTTGGGCATTATACTTCTTGTTTTCTGGTTATTTTCTTTCGGATAACAGTGGCAGTAACAGCAAAGGCAACTCCAACAATACCACCAATGACTTTTCTTACCTGTCTGCTCCTCTTCTTTCCTGTAGCACAGTAAGTGGCAAAATGTTCACAATTATTGAATGCAAGAGAATACCCGTTATTAGACAAATGCTCTCTTGCAATCTTTAGAGTTTCAGAAGGAGGTAAGCGCTTCTTGTAGTCACGTCTTTTCAGTTTTCCAACATTAAGAAACTCATCCATGTCTGTTTTTCTGACTACTGGATCTTTTTTCTCCTTCTCTGCTCCTTGATAATGAATGACAGTTCCTTCTCCGGCATATATTCCATGATGAGAATAGAGTAGTCCTTTTCGCTTTACATAAATGTGGTCTCCATGATTCAAATCTTTCTCAGTCAATTTCATTGACTTATTCCCCATTCACCCTATCCCTCAACACCCCGAACACTTAAACACCACCACCCTCCTCGCATCCAACATCAAAGCACTCTCGGTCTGGGGGTTCCTGCCCTTCCGTTCATTCTTTTCATTTACACAGAACTTCCCAAATCCTGAGATCAATACATCCTCGCCTGATTCTATGGTCTTCTTCATGATCTCCAGGAGGGATTCAATTATGGTGGAAGATGTTTTTTTTAATCCCTTTGGGGTTAATTCCCCGAAGCTTGCTTCGGCCTTTTAAATAGTGTTAGCATTATGATGTGAGCGAATATATCCATAAGCATCATAACGTATCGATACTGCTTTATCACTTGGTATGCCCTGCCAAATACAGACGGGTTGTGTTTACAGAAGAGGTAGATTCGGTTCTCAAGGATGTATGCTTGGAGATTGGAAAGCGGTACGAAATTGTCTTCATAGAGATCGGTGTTGAAAAGGACCATGTTCATTTTCTGCTCCAGTCAGTTCCGAGCTATAGCCCAACTCGGTTAGTAAAAATAGTGAAAAGCATAACGGCCAGAGAAATATTCAAGCGTGTACCCACAGTCAAGGAGCAATTGTGGGGTGGAGAGTTTTGGACCAAAGGGTACTTCATCAGCACCGTGGGCCGGCACGGTGATGAAGGCACGATAAAGAACTATGTAAAAAGCCAAGGTAGACCCGAAAAAGATTACAAGAAGCTCCATAGCCAAGAGTTGCAGCTGAAGCTGTTCTGAGATTTTGATACCCCGTAGCTTGCTGCGGGGTAGTTCATTT
>JAFDAM010000076.1 GCA_019313825.1 Deltaproteobacteria bacterium | reverse complement strand
GCTCAACTTGCAGACATCTAATACCTCGCTGGTGCCCAGGGACAGACCAAAATCCTTTATCCGCATTGATGATGTGGAAATTAGATGGTGGATTTGGGCATTCCGTCCGCCTGTAGAAGATCCCGGTTTATCGGGGGCAGGCGCCTTTTATAAAAGTTTTGCTTCTAACCCGTTCGCCATTGAAAAGAGACCCCCACAGGCCATCTTTAGAATACAAATGTCATTAATGCAAAATCCTAACCGGACATTACTGATAATATTTTGCAATATGTGGGCCATACAGATATAGATTTCTTAATACAAATTGTTATGAATACTCTGAAATGGAAAAGGCAATCTGTGAACCGCGGCCTTGGGTAATATCCTTGTGCAATTTATGGTTAAGAGGAGGATTGTATGGATTGGTTTTCTCGGTTAAAAAAGCTGTTCGGGGCTCCTGGCAAACATACGGATCCAAGCCCATCCACGGAAACACCAAGTGATAGGGGCAACAAAAAGATCATTGTGACTCTCAAGCGTATTAAAAGCACTGACCAAGGAACAATAGGCCTTCTATCTGCAGGTGATTTTTGCTGCTACACAATGGAGCCTCCCTGGCGTGACAACCGGGCCAATCGCTCGTGCATTCCACCTGAAGAAGAATATCACTGCGTCTGGCATCGTTCACCGCGATATGGATGGGTATATCTCGTTGGTGATGTGGAAAGCAGATCAAATATTCTCATTCATCCCGGGAATGTCGGCGGGGACCGAGAGAAAGGACTTCACACTCACACATCAGGTTGCATCCTACTCGGTGAAAAGCGTGGTCAATTGATAATTAAGGGTAAAAGACAAGAGGCTGTATTCGTTTCAAGGTCAACGTGCAGACGATTTCATGAACATATGGAACAAAAACCGTTTAAACTGGAGGTGAGATCATGAGTATGATTCTGGCCCTTCTAACCGGCGGCGCGACAGGTCTTTTAGGCACGATAGTATCAGGTGTTCTTAAATACTTTAATACGCGGCAGCAGCAGAAGTATGAGCTCCAGAAGATGGAGATGGAGTTAAAACAGATCAGCGCCGAGGTGGCACATGCGGAGAAGATCGCCGTCATTGAAGCGGAAGCGGCTGAAAGAAAGGCGGAATGGGAAGGCCTGAGGGCTAGTTATCGCGAAGCTGCGACACGCTTCAGCGCTGGTGAGCATCCTGCATTGGTATGGGTAGACGTAGTGCGAGGTTTAATGCGACCCGTGCTTACGCTCGGGTTGGTGATTCTAGTTGGCATTGTGTTTTTTAAAGCCGGCGGTGATGTCGACACGGCTTCACTCGATCAAATTATTGCGTCCTGCCAAGAGTTAGGCAAAACAGGAGCGGAACTCAAAGATTGTATTACAAGCAAGTCCACGGAATCGGCCCAGCTCAGGATCATTAACACAATTTTATATCTCGCGACCGCGGCTGTGCTCTGGTGGTTCGGAAGCAGACAGATCGAGAAGGGATTAAAACGTTAGGCCTTTTACCAGTTGAGAGGATTTAATATTTTTTTGATAACATCAGGTCGTCATAAGCTGCGCAGGTTATGCGTACGTCGGAGGTTATTATGGAAATTTCAAGATATAATAAGAGCTGTCAAATCTGGAAGCTGGAGAATGATATGCTTCTATCTATCCCGATAAAAGGATTGAGTTATGAAAGTGATTATCTCATTCTTAAAAAAGATGGGGAACTGCAAATAAAAGCGGAATACGCATGGAACGGCTGCAGCCCAAAAGCGAAAATATTCGGCATGGTATTTGGAACCCCTGAAGGCGCGCTGCCCTTAGAGCATGAAAAACGTATTATAAGTCGCAATTTGGATGCCTTAGGCATTGGGGCTCTACCCTGGGATAAACCCAAAACCTATTTTGCTTCATTGGTTCATGACTGTCTGTACCAAATCAGTGACACACATCCTAAAAAACTGGACCGCAGAAAAGTTGACAGATTATTCTATCGTATCCTTCGCGCCTATCGTTTCCTTCCCGCAAGTCTTTATTATTTGTTTGTGAGAATATTCGGGAAGTATTTTTGGGGCAGTAAATCTTAACTGGTCAGTGAATGAATAGATAAAACATCATATCTCAGACCCCAAACAGATAAAATGAATAGATGTGAATATGATGTTGATTTTTCTAAAAGATTCGATTAAAGAGGTTTGACACCTGTATTATTCTGTGATTATTCGTGGATGAGGGAAAAGATGAGTGCTTTGACATAGCGGCACTTAGAATGGCTAGGCTTTTCTGTGAAAAGTAAATCTAAAAAAGATCAAGGCAAAGATAGATCACACATTGAGATCCGCAGGGATTGGTGCAAGGGTTGCGGAATCTGTGTGGCATTCTGTCCCAAAAAGGTCCTGGCTCTGGATGAAAATGAAAAGGCCATTATTGAAAGGCCGGATGAATGCGACCAATGCGGTCTTTGTGAACTCCGTTGCCCTGACATAGCCATAGAGATCACGACATTATAGGTTGACAGATTTTTAATATGGATTAAGGGCGACATTCCCTGAATATGGATAGTTTACTGCTATGAATAAAAAGACGCTGTTTCTTCAGGGCAATGAGGTCTGCGTTGAGGCCGCCCTTTACGCGGGTCTCGATTTTTTCGCGGGCTATCCCATCACGCCATCGACGGAGATCGTCGAACATCTGGCAAGCCGTTTACCTCAAAAAGGCGGCTGTTTTATCCAGATGGAGGATGAAATTGCCTCCATGTGCGCCATTATCGGGGCTTCTTTAACAGGTATGAAGGCCATGACAGCCACCAGCGGCCCGGGGTTCTCTCTTATGCAGGAGGCCATAGGCTATGCTGTGATGGCTGAAATACCCTGTGTCATCGTCAATGTACAGCGTGGCGGACCTTCCACCGGAATGCCCACATCTGTCAGCCAGGGTGATGTTATGCAGGCCAGGTGGGGGACACATGGAGATCACGCCATTATCACCCTGACCGCCTCGAATCATCAAGATGTATTCGCCATGACGGTTGAGGCCTTTAATCTTGCCGAGACATATAGAACGCCGGTTATCCTGCTCCTGGATGAAGTGGTCGGCCATATGAGGGAAAAGCTCCTTATGCCTGAACCGGCCGAGATACCTCTGATAGAAAGGCTGCATACCTCCGTAAAAGAGGGAACAGATTACCACCCATACCTCCCCAGAGAAGACGGGCGGCTCCCCATGTCCGATTTCGGCGGGGTCCATCGCTATAATGTGACGGGCCTCGTGCATGATATGTGGGGATTCCCTACCAATAATCCCAAGATCGCCCATGGCCTGATGCGTCACATAGTGGACAAGATCGAGAATCGCGTATCCGAGATCACGCGGGTAAAGGAATATTTCCTGGATGACGCGGAAGGCATATTGCTTTCCTACGGCTCCTCTGCAAGGTCGGCTCTTCATGTCGTGAAAAACCGAAGAAAAAGCGGAGAGAGGCTTGGATTGCTGGAACTTCAGACCCTATGGCCATTTCCTGCCGAACTTGTTCGTGAGCGTTGCGCTCATGCCAAGTATGTCCTTGTGGTTGAGCTGAATATGGGCCAGATTTTACAGGAGGTAAAAAAGGCCGTGGATGATCCGAGCAAGGTCTTCCTGGCCAATAAGGTTGACGGGACATTTATCACTCCCACGGACATACGGAATGTTATACGTTTGATTCTAGGTAAAGGAGTCTGATCTTTGGCAGTAAGAGATTATATCCGTGAAAGATTCATGCCTCACATCTGGTGCGCCGGTTGTGGCCACGGAATCGTCATGAACAATCTGATTCGGGCCATTGAGGTCCTTGGTCTGAAAAAGAATGATATTGTCATGGTTTCCGGTATAGGCTGTTCAGCCCGTATCTCCGGGTACCTTGATTTTCATACCCTGCACACCCTCCATGGCAGGGCCCTGGCTTTTGCCACCGGTGTAAAACTGGGCCGGCCTGATCTCCACATTATAGTGCCCATGGGCGATGGAGATGCAACAGCCATTGGAGGCAATCACTTCATCCACGCGGCCCGGCGTAATATTGATATTACCGCAGTAATCATGAACAACCATATTTACGGGATGACCGGCGGGCAATATTCACCCCTGAGCGTATACGGCAGGATGGCAACCACGGCCCCTTTCGGAAATATCGACCAGGCATTTGATATTGTCGGCCTGGCACAGAGCGCAGGGGCCTCCTTTGTGGCCCGTACCACTTCCTACCATGCCACATCCATGATAAAAATATTCCAAAAGGCCATAACCCATAAGGGGTTTTCCGTTGTAGAGGTATTAAGTCAATGCCCCACATATTACGGCAGGAAGAACCGCCTTGGTGATGCCGTGGAGATGATGGAATTCTTTAAAAAGAACACGACTCCCCTGGGATCAGCAGCAAAGGAAAAGAACCCGGATCTGATAGAAAGGGGTATATTCGTTCAGGAAGATCGGCCGGAATATTGCGCCGAATATAAAAAGATCATCAAAAAAGCCATGGGAGAGCAATAACTTCATGGAAAGATATCGCATTATCTTCTCAGGTTCCGGCGGGCAGGGTGTGATAATGGCCTCTATCATCCTTTCTGAGGCCGCTGTGCTACACGAAGACCTGAACGCTGTCCAGACGCAATCCTATGGTCCCGAGGCTCGAGGCGGGTCAACACGCGCCGATGTCATCATTACCGATACGGATATCCACTTCCCGAAAGTGACCCAACCCAATGTTCTTATCTGTCTGACCCAGGATTCCTACAATAGATTCTCCGGCATAATCCGGCCGGGCGGCCTTTTATTGACCGACAGTAATTTTGTCAAACAGGAAAGAAAAGTGGATGCCCGCCAGGTTGAATTGGGGATGTATAAGGCGGTCATGGAGAAGATCGGTAAGCCCATAGTCTTTAATATCTGTATGCTTGGGGTTCTTGTAGGCCTTACAGGACTAATCTCGGCTGAATCTGTCATAAAGGCGCTGGAGACAAAATTCCCGGCGGAATTTCAGGAAACAAACAGAAAGGCCCTTAATATCGGGTTACAACTGGCCAATAGCCATAAGTGAACCTCCCCGACCAAAGGTCGGGACATTCTGGTTATTTTCGTAAAGAATCCACGCCCCTTATAGATTCCCCGCAATACGGGAAGAAGACGTTGCTTTGTTTGCACCCTAAAAGGGTGTATCGACCCTAGGAGGCGATGGCTGTCTCTTCAAGACAATATCTTTTTGAAACTCCACTTGCCTCTGCTGTGGTCAAATATTTGGGTTTTATGCCACTGAATCCCTTATAGTCTGCAACTGACTTGGCAAAACCTAAATATTTGGCCACCTCCTCAAAAGGTAGTAGATATTGACTTGAAGAGACAATCATTGCCGGATCAGACTGACCATTTATGGTTTAATCACCGAAAGATCGAGGACCAATCACTCGGTAAGTTCTTTTAGCGCCAATTCCTTGAGCTGGCCCTTATCCGCCTTGGAGGGTGCACCGGTCAGCGGGCAAGTCGCATTCTGGGTTTTTGGAAAGGCTATCACCTCCCTGATTGATTCAACGCCTACCATGATAGCCACCAATCGGTCAAAGCCGATGGCTATACCGGCATGGGGGGGCGCCCCGTATCTCAGGGCCTCCAGGAAGAATCCGAATTTTTTTCCAGCGTCTTCCCTGGAGATCCCCAGGAGTTTGAACATCTCTTCCTGCATGGATATGTTATGTATCCTTACGCTTCCGCCTCCGATCTCAACCCCGTTCAGGACGAGGTCATAGGCCCTTGATCTGGCCTTTTCAGGATGGTCTTTCAACAGGTGAAGATCCTCTTCCAAAGGGGCCGTAAAGGGGTGATGCACAGCCTCCAACCGCCCTTCCGACTCATTGTACTCCACAAGGGGGAATCTGGTTATCCATACGAAGGCATATGCATCCTCTTTAATCAGCTTTAATCTGTCTGCCACTTCCAGCCTGAGCATGCCCAGGGACTGATTGACGATCAAAGGACTGTCCGCAACAATCAGGATAAGATCGCCGGGAACAGCGCCCAGCCTGTTATTTATTGCCTCCTGCGCATCAGCCTTAAAATATTTACTCAGGGATGATTTCCAGCCGTCATCATTGACCTTAATCCAGGCCAGACCTTTGCCCCCCCACTCAATCACCGTTTTGGACAGCTCATCCAGGATCTTCCTTGAAAATTCAGACGCCCCTTGTTCCACTCTGATCGCCTTTATCACGCCGCCCTTGTCCGCTACAGTCTTGAATATCCTGAAATCAGAATCCCCCACAAGATCCATGATCTCCTGCAGCTCCATGCCAAAACGGACATCAGGCCGGTCCGTGCCAAAGAGATCCATTGCCTCCCTGTATTCCATGCGAGGGATAGGCGTGGATATCTCTCTATCCATAAATCTGCTGAAAAGTTCCTTCATTAGCCCTTCGAGTACACCCAACACATCATCTTCACTCACGAAGGACATCTCAAGATCCACCTGGGTAAATTCGGGCTGGCGGTCGGCCCTCAGGTCCTCATCCCTGAAGCATCGAACAATCTGATAATATCTGTCAAACCCGGCCACCATGAGGAGCTGCTTAAAAAGCTGAGGAGACTGGGGCAATGCATAGAACATCCCCTTGTTTACCCTGCTTGGAACCAGGTAGTCCCTCGCGCCCTCCGGCGTGCTTTTCGTCAGGAAAGGGGTTTCCACATCAATAAAACCGTTCTTATTCAGATATTCCCTGACACAAGCGGCAATGAGATGACGTTTTTGAAAATTTTGAAAGAGATGCTGCCGCCTCAGTTCCAGGTAACGGTATCTCGATCGCAGGGTCTCGGAGGCATCCACCATGCCGTCCACCTGAAAGGGCGGGACCTCTGTCCTGTTCAGGATCTTAAGCTCCGTTACCTGCAATTCAACGTCGCCTGTGGGCATATTCGGATTCTCCTGTCCTTCGAGCCTGGGCGTGACCTTTCCCTTTACGGCAAGGACCCACTCGTTTCTCAGGACATGGGCCCTTTCATGGATCTCTTCATTCACCTGTGGATCAAAGACGACCTGCGTAATCCCTCCCCTGTCCCGGAGATCAATAAAGATCAGGTTTCCCAGGTCTCTCCTGCTGTTTACCCATCCCATTAACACGGCATCCCGGCCCACATTTTCCGACCTCAGACTTCCGCAGTCATGGGTCCTCTTCCAGTCCTCCAAAGAATCGATCTGCATATACTATTCCTCTTTCAACGTTACCAATCCTTTATCTCTTTTCTCAGGTTCTCCACCAGATCATCCAGGTCCACTTCCTTCTGAACCTTTGTCTTCATATCTCGCAGGATACCTTTTCCCGAGGCAAGTTCATCATCCCCCACAATAAGCGTCCTTTTTACCCCGAGGCGATCCGCCTTTTTCATCTGTGCCTTCAGACCTTTTGACGCGTACTCCACCTCAACCCAGATACCCGATCTCCTCAGTTCATTGACCCAGCCAAAGACCTTCTTTTCAGCCGTATCCCCAAGCCCTGCGATAAAGAGCTCCGGCGTATCCTCATCCCGCTCGTTATCTTCGTCCAGCAGCGCTACCAGCCTTTCCACGCCCAGGGCAAAGCCGATCGCGGGGTGATCAGGACCGCCAAGCTGCTTTACAAGACCGTCATACCGACCTCCGCCGGCGACAGCATTCTGGGAGCCGAGCCTGTCAGTCTGGATCTCAAAGGTTGTTCTTGAGTAGTAATCAAGGCCTCGCACAAGTTGGTGATTCAAGACAAAAGAAATGTCCGAATCTTCAAGATATCCCTGAAGTGATCCGAAATGGTCCCGGCAGTCCCCGCAGATAAAGTCAAGGATCGATGGAGCGTCCGTAACCACTTGGTTACAGGCCTCTACCTTGCAGTCAAACACCCTCAGGGGATTGGTCTCGGTCCTCCTCCGGCAATCCGCGCACAGGGCGTCTGTTCGCTGAGAAAGATAGTCCTGAAGCTCTTTTTTAAACCGCGGCCTGCATTCAGGACAACCCAGCGAGTTAATGTTGAGGCTGAGACCCGACAGGCCCACAATATGAAACAGGTGCATGGCCATCACAATGATATCCGCATCCGATCGAGGACCGGGATCACCAAAGATCTCCGCGTTTATCTGATAAAACTGTCTGAACCTGCCTTTCTGCGGACGTTCATGTCTGAACATGGGGCCAAAGGTAAAAAGCTTCTGGATGGGATTATTCTGATAGAGCCTGTGCTGGATATAGGCCCTGACCACAGAGGCGGTAGCCTCCGGACGCAGACTGAGGCCCCTTCCCTTGCTGTCCGTGAGGGTGTACATCTCCTTGGAGACGATATCCGTATCCTGGCCGATACTCCGGCTGAAAAGCTCTGTCCTTTCCAAAAGGGGAGGCTTGATCTCTTTAAAACCGAAAACGGCGAACACCTTTCTTGCCTCCGATTCGAGTCGCTGCCATGTCCCTACCTCTAAGGGCAGGATATCCTTAAATCCTTTTATCGTTGTAATCTCCAAATAGATCTTATCTCCTTTTTTTGTTTCAGGATCTTCTAACAGAGGTCATCATACCCCGTCAACCCTGATTCACCATCAGAGACCTTTGAAAAACGCCCCCTTTTGCCCAATCTCAGTGTCAGGCTCAAATTTTAATCCTCAAAATACTCAATGCCAATCTCAGTGTCAGGCTCAAATTTTAATCCTCAAAATACTCAATGTATTCCTGTGGTTAAAATTATCGCCTTCCTTGATCTTGGGCAAAATTGAACATTTTTCAAAGGTCTCCATCAAGGCATCATCTCCCCGCTGATGCGGGATCTAAGGAACTGCGTTGCTTATGATCCGGCTATGCCCATTTTTTCAAGGCCATATCTATTCTCTGAGTAGCTCGCGAGCCAATATCAGGGATTTGCCGAACTCATTGCAGCTTCCTAGGGGCTCAAAGGCATAAATCCCAAATATTGGCTCGCTGTCCCGCCATGGCGGGATGGAATCTCTTTTGAGATATGGCCTTTCAAAAAAAGGCATAGCCTGCAGCTCTATGCTATGAGCTATCAGCCGTTCGACATACTCACGGCCCTGAGCGGCACGACTTGAGCTCGCCGACAAGTCACATCGAAGGGCTATGAGCTAACCGCTCTGCGCTGTGCGCCATGCGCTATGCACTTTTCGAGACTGAAAGGAGCTGACGACTCAGTCGTAGATCCCCACGCACAAGTCAGCGGGATCTTCGAAAAGAATCCATAACCCGGTTATCTCCTATTCAACTTTGATCCTGGTCCTCTTTCCCCCTTTTTTGGCAGGGCCCTTTTTATCGAGACTCTCTATCTTTTCGTCAACCAGCGTTCTGATGGCCTTGAGAAATTCGACCCGTGACTTTTTCAGGTGGTTGAAAACCTTTGATTTTTTCCCGAAGACATCTTCAAGATCAGCAAAGAACCTGCCCACGGGGCAAAATACTGCGTCACTATTATCCTTCTTTTTTGCCATGGTCCTCTCCTTTAAAATAGATGCGCAGATACTGTTCTTCATATCGGGCCTTGACAGACTTGGCGGAAGCCACCTGTCTCGGCAATAATATATGCCTCTTAAAACCGCCTATGCGAATAACTAATTCATCAGAGATCTTGTTGAGTTCCACATCATCCTTGACAATAAAGGGGAGCTTTATCAACAGTTGGTATTCGCCATTCTCTTTGATCAGCTTATAGGGCTCTCCTTTGAAAAACAGATCCAGTGGATTCCTGTCCCCGTATATCCGATCAGATAGTGTTTTCAGGTGACGATAACCCAGTATCTCTCCCTTAAAGAGATTGACCGTAAAGATCGGGATGGGGCTAAAATACTCTTCCGCCCTTTCCATGTATTGTTTCTGACTCACTTTCCAATTCTTAAAGTATCCATCCTCAACGTCGTCCGGCAGAACCCGATTCATAATGATACCGTCAATGTTCATCTTATAGAGACAGAAATACATGAACGCCCTCTGTGTCTCTTTCAAGACGATCTTTTCCGGGTTGGCAATAAGGCGAACGGTAGTGATCTCCGGATCAGCAAGGATCTGATCCACCCCTTTTAACCGATTAAACAGATGCTCTATGGCATCAAAATACTCATCTCCGGGTATGGGGATATCATATACCCTCTTGGCCACGGGACGCACATATCTGGCAATAGTCCTCTCCATCTTGAACAGCTTTTTTATATACCACTCCAGCGTGGTGGGAATACTGATAAACCTGAGGGATTCGCCGGTGGGAGCGCAATCAAGGATGATCACATCAAACTCTTTTTCCCGCACGTATTGATTGATATAGAGAAGCAGACTCACCTCTTCCATGCCCGGCAAGATAGAAAGTTCCTCTGCCAGGATCTCATCCAGGCCCGTAGTATTCAGTAGCGCGGAGATATATTTATGGATCTCTCCCCAGTTCTCCTCTATCTCTTCCTGGATGTCCAGTTCCTGGATCCACAGATTTTTATTGATCTCAACGGGCCTGCCTCTGTTGTAATCAAGCAGCTCTTTCTCAAGATCAAAGATGTCCGAAAGGCTGTGGGCCGCATCAAGAGACATGATAACGGTCTTGTATCCCATCTCGGCCGCTTTTATCCCGGTAGCAGCGGCCACGCTCGTCTTGCCGACTCCGCCCTTTCCTGCAAAAAATATTATTCTCATTCTAGCTTTCCTAAAAGTAAAGAATCCGAGCCCATCAAAGATCCCTACTTACGGGGAGGGACGTGGCATTATATACACCCCCAAGGACCGTTTCTATCAAAGGAGGCAATGGCTTTCTTTTCAAGGCGATATCTTTTTGAACTTCCACTGGCCTCTCCAGTGGTCAAATATTTGGGTTTTATGCCATTGAACCCCTTGTGATCTGCAACTGACTTGGCAAAACCCAAATATTGACCACTTCCTCAAAAGGTAGTAGATAGCGCCTTGAAAAGATGGGCATTGCCGTATAGCTTTGCAATTTACGTACATAGCCCGCTGACTATAACTCCCGCAAAGCGTGGGCTTTGCAAGTCAAAAGTGCTTAAGAGGCGCTTTACCGATGGCGAACACGTTGAAGCCCATCTCAAACAACCTCTTGTGATCCAGGATATTCCTTCCGTCAAAGATGAAAGCGGGTCGTACCATGGACTCATGAATGCGTTCATAGTCCAGATCCTTATAAAGCTCCCATTCCGTGAGAATAGCGATCGAGTGGGTTCCTTCGGCAGCCTTGTATGGATCCATCTCAAAGGTCACTCTCTCTTTTAGGTCTTTCAGGTCTTTCCTGGCATTCTCCAGGGCCCTGGGATCGGAGATAACGACCTGGGCATATTCTTCCACTAATCCCCGTGCAATATAGATGGCCGGTGATTCACGGGTATCCCCCGTATTCGCCTTAAAGGCAAAACCGAAAAGGGCGACCCTCTTCCCTGCCACCGTGTCAAACATGTTGCTGAGCATGTTATTAATAAATCTTCTCTCCTGCCATTCATTGATCTTCACTACGGATTCCCAGTAATCAGCCACCTCCTCAAGGCCGTAATTCTGGCAGATATAAACCAGGTTAAGTATATCCTTCTTAAAGCAGGAACCTCCGAATCCCACGCTCGCCTTTAAAAAATATGGACCGATCCTGGAATCCGTTCCCACGGCATAGGCCACTTCATCAATATCCGCCTCGGTCTTTTCACACAGGGCGGAGATGGAATTTATTGAAGATATTCTCTGGGCCAAAAATGCGTTGGCGGTCAGTTTGGAAAGCTCGGCGCTCCATACGTTTGATTCTATAATCCTGTCACGCGTGACCCAGTGGGCATAGATCTCAACGATCTCTTTTCTCGCCCGCATCCCTTCCGGCGTCTCCCTGGACCCGATCAGCACGCGGTCGGGATTCTCAAGATCATTGATAGCCGTTCCCTCTGCCAGGAATTCCGGGTTGGAGACCACCTCGAGGCTGATCTCCTTCGGGCTGCCATTGAGGATCCTCTCCATGGCCTTGGCGGTCCGGACAGGAAGAGTGGATTTCTCAACAATGATCTTACTGCTGTCCGCGTTGGCCAGGATCTGTCTGGCGGTCCTTTCCCAGTACTGCAGGTCAGCGGCCTTGCCGGCGCCCTGCCCGAAGGTCTTTGTGGGTGTATTCACGGAGACAAAGATGATATCCGCCTCCTTGATACCTTTCTCTATATCCGTGGAGAAGAAGAGGTTTTTGTCACGTGTCTTCTTCACCAGATCGTCAAGCCCCGGCTCATAGATGGGCAGATTATCGCTGTTCCAGTCTCGAATCTTTTCTTGGTTTATATCCACCACCACAACCCTGTATCGAGGACATTTGGACGCGATCATGACCATTGTGGGACCGCCCACATAACCGGCCCCTATACACAGAATATTTTTCTCAAAATCCATTCCTTACCCTCTTCAATGAATGCTAAAAAAATCCATGTACCATTTAATGAATCTGTCTACCCCTTCCCGGACCGGGACACTTGGCGCGTATTCCGCATCCCTGACCAGATCATTCACATCCGCCCAGGTAGCGGGCACGTCCCCGGGCTGCATCGGCAGAAACCTCTTTTCCGCCTCTTTCCCGAGTGCCTTCTCTATAGCCTCGATAAAATCCATCAGACCGACAGGAGAATTGTTGCCGATGTTATAAATCCTGTATGGCGCCCTTGAACCGGATGGGTCAGGATCCTGCCCGTCCCAATCAGGATCTCCTTTCGGAGGTCTGTCGAGCGCCTTGATGGTTCCGGTCACGATATCATCGATATAGGTAAAATCACGCTTCATCTTTCCGTGATTATAGACATCAATGGGCCTGTCTTCAAGGATCGCCTTGGTAAAGATAAAAAGCGCCATATCCGGTCTTCCCCAGGGCCCGTACACGGTAAAATACCGAAGTCCCGTGGTCGGCAAGTTATACAGATGGCTATAGGTATGAGCCATAAGTTCGTTCGACTTCTTCGTGGCGGCATACAGAGATATGGGATGGTCAACATTGTCCCGGGTTGAAAAGGGATAATTCTCATTCAGCCCGTACACGGAACTGGAGGACGCGTAGACCAGGTGCTCGACACTGTGATTCCGGCAGGATTCCAGCAGATTTTGAAATCCCATGATATTTGACTCAATATACGCGTGGGGATTAGTGATTGAATACCTGACACCGGCCTGGGCAGCCAGGTGACACACCATCTCAAATCCCTCATCCATAAAAAGCCGTTCAAGACTCTCCCTATCCTCAAGACGCATCCTTATGAATCGATAGTTCGGATATTTTGTACTCTGAACGGTTTTACCCGCTTCCGCGGCCGAGCGTGCTATCCCGTCTCTTTCAAGTCGCCCGTATTTCAGATTCACATCATAGTAATCATTGATATTATCCAGGCCGACGACCGCATCGCCTCTCTCCGCCAGTCCGGCGGCCGTAAAAGACCCGATAAAACCGGCCGTTCCTGTCACAAGAATCTTCATCATTCACTCCGTACCATTGTCATATATCATATCTTTACAGTAACTATTCTGGTTGTTTAGGCTGTAAGCTAAAAGCTATTAGGTTTTGCGAATTGAAAGGCCAAACTGGTACTTCGTCATCCAATTCGAATGCTCTGAGCGACCTATGATCACGCATGATTCTCTCCTACAGCCTATCTACCTGTGCAGTTACAACTCCCGGCACAAATAATCCATAAGGAGGCTATGGCTGTTTCTTCAAGGCGATATCTTTTTAGAAATTCCAATGGACTTTACAGAGGCCAAATATTTGGGGTTTATATCTCTATATCCCTGGAATCTGCTTCTCACTTATTAAACCCCAAATATTTGGCCACATCCTCCTCAGGTGGTAGATGTCGCCTTGAAGAAATAGCCATCGCCGGATAATCAACTCAAATGTACGACCTGTTCCGTTAAGCTATCGAGCGAACAGTCTATCTTATATATCCCTGACGCTGCAATTCGAGCAGAACCTCCTGGGCAGCCTCATCCGGGGTCATGTCCCTTGTATCCACTCTTACCTCCGGATCTTCGGGCACCTCATAGGGATCATCAATCCCCGTAAAGCCCTTAATCAGACCCGCCCGGGCCTTGGCATAGATACCTTTTCTATCCCTCTGCTCGCAGATCTCCAGGGGCGTGGCCACGTGCACCTCGATAAAACCTCCGTACTGCTCGATCATCTCCCTGATCTGCCGTCTGGAAAGTTGGTAAGGGGCTATGGGCGCGCATATGGCGATCCCCCTGTTTTTAGTGATCTCGCTTGCCACAAAACCGATACGTCGCACATTGATATCACGGTCTTCCTTTGAGAACCCGAGTTCGCTTGAAAGGTGCCTCCTTACAATATCGCCATCCAACAGGGTCACGGGCCGTTCTCCCATCTCAAGGAACACCGATAACAGTACCTGCGCGATAGTGGACTTGCCGGAACCGGAAAGACCGGTAAGGAACACGGTAAATCCATTCCTGTGTCTTGGAGGGTAGGCTTTTCTGAGTTCTTCTACCACCTTTGAAAAGGTGAACCACTCAGGGATATCAAGGTCTGATCGTAAGAGATCCCTGAGTTCCATGCCTGAAAGGGTCTTGATGCCCTCATCACCTGATATCTCACTTCGGGGAATGTACCTGTCCTTTTCCGCCACATAGACCATCTCTTCAAAGGGGATGATCTTTATGTCTATCTCATCCTGATACTGATTCAGGAGCTCCTGTGACGCGTAAGGTTTGTAAAAGGGCTTTCCTTTCTTATTAAGACCGGGGCCGGCATGATCCCGACCAACAATAAAATGAGTGCACCCGTAATTCTTTCGAATCAGGGCATGCCATAACGCCTCACGGGGACCGGCCATTCGCATGGCCAACGGCAATAGAGACAGAAGCATCATATTGGGAGGATAATGGCGGCTTGCCGCCTGGTAGCATCGAACCCGCGTGTAATAATCTATATCACCAGGCTTTGTGCTGCCTACTACCGGTTGGAACAGGAGATTGGCCTTTGCCTCTCTCATGGCCCGTTGTGTCATCTCAAATTGCGCCCTGTGCAAGGGATTACGGGTCTGAAAACCGACCATTCGACGCCAGCCAAGTTTACTGCATGTCTTTCTCACTTCATGGGGTGTCAGGCGAAGGTGCTTGAAATCAAAATGAAGGGGCATATGCACTCCTTCAACCCTGCCCCCCATATAGTGGCTGCCGGACTGATTAAAGAGATAATCCACGCCGGGATGACCGGTATCCGCTGTGCCGTAAACCGTCTTTGATTCTCTCTTTTTGTCGATGGGCCATATCTCTTCAATATGCATTACCGCCAGCATAAAACCCTCGGGGTCCCGCAAAGCAACCGACTGACCGGCCTCAAGCTGTCCTGCCTCAACGTCTGTCACATCAAGGCAGACGGGCATGGGCCATATGGTCCCGTCCTGAAGACGCATCCTGTCGAGCACGGCCTCATAATCCGGACTGTTCATAAAACCTGTTAATGGTGAAAAAGCGCCGTTCATGAGCAGTTCCAGATCGCACAACTGGCGACCTGACAAAGCGATTGAGCGAATATGCAGGGAAAGATCCTGAAGAACGCCTCTCCGTTTCTCATCAACAATCAAATCAACAAGCTCCCCTCCATGGGGCGTTATTAAATGGTTCAATTTTATACTCCTTGAGTTTTAAAGATCTATTATTGTTTTTAAATCCTGATTATCATTCGATTTATCAGATTTATTATATCATGTCTAACAAATTCCCGGACCAAATAGAAAGGGCCCGCAAAAAAAGCGATTTGCAGGCCCTTTAAATTAAAATTATTTCTTCAATCCTCCAGGAATAAACCGCCTGAATTCTTCAAAAGCTGTTGAGGACTTCATATCATGGCAAAACAACCCAAGTCCAGAGTATCTCATTTTTACTCTGGACCTGATCTATCCCTTTATTGGATTTAAAGAGAGAGGGAACGAGTACAGTTACAAATGTTCAATTTTGTGATATTGAAGGTTTTGGCAAGCAACTGTAAACTATTACCTGAATTTTGCACCAACTACCTACTGCGGCTTGAAGCGCCTTATCTTTAAAGCTCGTTTCATGATTTTGATCCTCACCATATGGATAATATGCCTGCGGGTCAAAATCACTCCAACTTCGCTTTAAACACAAGG
>JAFDAM010000155.1 GCA_019313825.1 Deltaproteobacteria bacterium | reverse complement strand
GAGCGATATCTCCTTTTCATTTCCCAGAGTAATAAAGAGTGTAATACGGCATCTTGTAACGGTTCACGGGGGTCAGGGGGCAGGAATCAGGAGAAATCAGTGATCCCAAAAAGTTGTCGAGATTTAGAAGTTTGGCGAAAAGCAATGGATTTAGTGGTGCTGGGGCTTCAGAGTATTTTAGACAAATTAATTGGCAAAAGCAATTGACATCAAAACGAATTTTTGTCTAAATGCCTTGATGTTTTTTATTATTTTTTGTTCATGAGAAATGCGGGATAGAGAAATCTTAGCAAAGTCTGACAAAGGTATAACGTAATGCAAAAATTGATTGATGAAGCAATTAAGCCATATGAAGGAGAGAAAGGGAGTCTGATTCCTATCTTACAGTCTGTTCAGGAGAAATGCGGATACATTTCCGAGGAAGCAGTTTCTACAATGGCTCAAAGACTTAAGATGTCTGAACATGAAATATATGGCGTGGTTACCTTCTACGCTCAGTTCAGGTTTGCCAAACCTGGGGATCACCTGGTAAAGGTCTGTCTTGGCACGGCCTGTCATGTAAGAGGCGGCGAGCAGGTAATGGATATGACCGAGAGAACGCTTAGTATTCAGCCTGGTGAAACCACCCCTGATGCTGCTTTTAACCCCTGATGCTGCTTTTAGTCTGGAACGTGTGGCTTGTATGGGGTGTTGCGCGCTTGCACCGGTGATGGTGGTGGACGATACAATTTATGCTAATGTTGCCTCTTCTAAGGTAGAAAAGATTATCTCCCAATATCGATCAGCGGATAGGGAGGAGTGAATATGGATTTTTCTGAGATTCGGCAGAAGGCCATTGTCAGATGGGAAGATTTGACATCAGGCGAGGCCCCTGTCATCTATTTGGGCTCAGCCACATGTGGCCGGGCAGCCGGAATTCAAGCGGTAGCAGAAGAAGTTAAGACGTGTTTGGAAGAATTTAACCTGAACGCCAATGTGGTGGAAGTGGGCTGCATAGGCCCGTGCTTTCTCGAGCCCCTCGTTTATATTCAGAAAAGTGGACGTCCGCCTGTCTGTTATGGCCGGATGACCCCTAAAATAGTCAAGCAACTCATCGAGGATTATCTCCTGAATGATAATCCCAGGCCCGATCTGGCCTTAGGCACGTTAGGGCATGGAGAGATCGATGGAATACCGAATTTTTTTGAACATCCCATGCTTAAGTCTCAGACACGATTGGTTCTGCGAAACTGCGGGATTATCGATCCGGAGGAGATCGATTACTATATTGCCCGGGATGGATATCTGGGTATTAAAAAGGCCCTTGAGATGTCCCCCAGAGAGGTGATTAGCGAAATAAAGACTTCCGGGATCAGGGGGCGCGGGGGTGCTGGTTTCCCCACATGGAAAAAATGGGAGATCTGCCATAACGTTCAAAGTGATGATAAGTATCTCATCTGCAATGCTGATGAGGGGGATCCTGGCGCTTTTATGAACCGCTCCCTGTTGGAGGGTGACCCCCATGCCGTATTGGAGGGCCTTTTGATAGGTGCTTATGCCATTGGGGCCAATCACGGCTACATCTATATAAGGTCTGAATATCCGTTGGCTATTAAGAGGCTGAAACATGCGATTTCTCAGATGCAAGCATATAAACTGCTGGGTGACAATATCCTGGGAAGCGATTTCAGTTTTGATATTAAAATCAAGGAAGGTGCCGGCGCCTTTGTCTGTGGCGAAGAGACAGCCCTGATTGCCTCCGTCATGGGTAAAAGAGGGATGCCCAATCCAAGACCGCCTTTTCCGGCTATTTCAGGTGTCTGGGGTAAACCTACTATTATTAACAATGTAGAAACACTGGGCACAATGGCTACTATCATCCGCCGAGGAGGCGAATGGTATGCAGGATACGGTTCAGAGTCCTCCAAGGGTACCAAAACATTCTCCCTGGTGGGCAAGGTAAAACGATCGGGACTCATCGAAGTCCCCCTGGGCACGCCTCTGAAAAAGATTATCTTTGATATCGGGGGAGGGATTTTAGGAGACAAGAAGTTCAAGGCTGTCCAGACAGGTGGTCCTTCCGGCGGTTGTCTTCCTGCAGATCTGGCAGAATTGCCCGTAGACTATGAATCGTTAATGTCAGCGGGTTCTATTATGGGCTCAGGTGGAATGATTGTGCTGGACGAAGACACCTGTGTGGTAGACCTTGCCAGTTATTTCCTCTCATTTACCCAGCAAGAATCGTGTGGAAAATGTTCCCCTTGCCGGATCGGGACGAAGGTGATGTTCGATATCTTGGAGAAAATCAAGT
>JAFDAM010000075.1 GCA_019313825.1 Deltaproteobacteria bacterium | reverse complement strand
ATCCCTGTTCTTTCTTAACACTCACTAATACCCTCAGACAATTACACGGCTGAAAATTTAATCACCTTTCAAGCTTATTTGTATAAACTGGTTTCAAAGGGCTAAAGTGTTACAAGAAAAGTAAGCGTTCACCACTGAAAGACACTTAATATCACACATCCATCTAGTGGATTCTGATCTCTATCTTCCACAGCATTTTTTGAATTTCTTACCACTGCCACAGGGACAGGGTTGATTCCGCCCCACCGAAACACCCTTGGAGTGGGTTTTGACTTTTTGTTGGCCTTCGGCAAGTCTGTCCTGACACTGCTGAGTACGAGTGTTTTCAGTCAGCGTCTGGAACTTTTCACGGGTGTATTCCAAGAATTGCTGCCGGCCGACACAAAGCCAGCTCAGGTTTCGGGAGGTATAATCACCATAAATGCGATACTTCAAACAATCCCCATGGCAAAGATTAAAATAATCGCACATGTCGCAGGCAGAATTCCACTGGCTTTTTTGGATGCCAAATTTTCTGTAGATGGGAGAATTCAGCAGTAGCTTCCAGGAATCCTCCAGGATATTTCCGAGCTTAAGCTTCTCTTTAACAAAAAAATCACACGGATAAATGTCACCATTATATTCAACAACAAAGTACTGACAGCAATTATTCTCTAAAGTACAGACATTAGCCGTTCCATACAATAGTTTCTGCAGTATCGAATCGAAGTAACGTACGGAAACTTTGTAAATGTCCCGGGGATACCATAGATCAAATATCTGACACATGAAATCTCCCCATTCAGGCCCGGTGATGGAAAAGGGTTGAGGTCTCCCTTTTTCGTCGAATTCCACGCAGGGAATATATTGGTGGTAATGAAAGCCCTGGTCCACCAAATAGCGGTATACATCTTGGGCACGGTGTACGTTGGCCTGGCTTACCAGCACCAAAATGTTAAATTCAACCTGGCGGCGTTTCAGGGCGTTGATGCCTTTTAAAACCGCTGCATGGGAAGGTTTATCGCCGTTGGTACGTCTATAGCGATCGTGAATATCAGCCGGACCATCCAGGCTACATCCCACCAAAAATTTGTATCGCGCAAGATGTTCGGCAAAGGCGTTATGGATAAGCGTTCCGTTGGTTTGCAGACCGTTTGCAACCCTCACTCCGGGACCTCCGTGTTTCATCTGGAGATCCGTAACCTTTTGGAAGAATTCCAAGCCCATAAGTGTCGGCTCACCCCCTTGCCATATGAAGGAATAGACCGATTGGCCGGTATGTATGTAGCTGGAAATGATCTTTTCCAGTACGGTCTCAGACATGCGATGTGTTTTGTAAGCTGGATAAAGGCTGGATTTTTCAAGATAAAAGCAGTAGGTGCAATGCAGGTTACAGTCGGCGGAAACCGGTTTGATAAGTAAAGAGAACTGTAAACTATCCCTGCCCAGATCCTCGATCTTCTTTCGCTGATCGTTGATGGCTATGGCATTGATCGATTCCGGATCCAAAGTATCCCCTTATTCGTCCCCATTCAGTTTGGCTTTTCTCTCTATCTCCAGTCTCAGTTATTTTCTGATAATCTTGCCCGATTTCAGCATGGTTGGCATCTCATTTTAATTGAATATTGAAGATCATTTGGATATTGATAGTTTTGTAAAAAGTCAAAAAAGTCAAATATTAATCACTTTATCCGCCAATTGCATGGCAGTTACAATATCCAGCATATTGGTAGTTTCCCCGACCCGTTTTTTATCTAAGAGATCAAAATAGGTCAAGCATGTACCGCAAACCAGAATATGAAGTCCTTCTTTTTCATACTCACCAAGAACAGGCAACACCTTAGACCCCTCAATAGTGAGCTTGACGCCGTTGTTCACAAAGACCAGCCGCCACAACTCAAGACCCATCTCCTTAAGTGTTGTAATAAAGCTAATCATGAGCTTTAAACCAAGCTCATCGTTTCCATGGCCAAGACGATCCGTGGCAACCATGACCATGATTTTCTTTTGTTCTGCCTCTTCTTTTTGCTCTTTGGCTTTTTGAAATGAAACGTCTTCTCCGCGCTTGCCCATGACATAAAAATTACCTCTATCCTCTTCAGCAGAGGCTTCAAATCCCTTGGATTCCAGAAATCGGCAGACATTCTGTTTGGCGGCTTCGTTGTCCACAATGATCTTGATATCTCTCAAGCTCTCCTCTTCGATCGCGACCTTTGTTTGCAAAACTGGGCCAGGGCAAGCCAATCCTCTTGCATCAATCTCTTTCATATTCTTTATTCTCCATTTTTAATCTACTAAAATTCTTTCCGCATATTGAGAAGACACCTCTCCGATAATGGCCCTTGTCTCAACACCTCTTTTCCTTAATTCATCGACCAGTTCATCTGCTTTCTCCTTATCAACACAAATAAGCAGACCTCCGGATGTCTGTGGATCAAAAAGAATATCCTTAAGAAGGTCGTCCACAGAAGGTGAAAATTCAACCATTGCCTCTCGAAATTCCATGTTCTTTTTAGCACCGGCCGGTACAAGTCCCATGCCGGCATATTTAAAGGTTTCGCTAAGAACGGGAATTTTATCTGCCAGGAGCCTGACTCCAAGCCCGGAATCTACCACCATCTCGGCAAGATGACCCAGGAGGCCAAAACCTGTAATATCAGTACATGCGTGAACAGAATTATTTCCGCTCAAAGTCGGGGACACGCTTTTCATCGCTTCGGCAGCCTCCCTGTTTAGAGCTGCCATGATGCCTGTAATCCTTTCGATAACCTCGTTGGAAGCAAGCCCGCCCTTAATGGCGGTGTTAATAATACCGGTGCCCAGAGGCTTGGTTAGTATCAGTTGGTCGCCGTCCTTGAGATCATTTTTTGTGAAAATATGGTCAGGATGAACAAACCCTGTAACAGACAAGCCGTATTTTAGCTCCTTATCTTTTACACTGTGCCCGCCTACCAGAACAACATCTGCTTCCTTCATCTTGTCCAGCCCACCCTGCATGATCTCACGAAGAATTGACATATCCATATCATCCAGTGGGAAAGCGACCAGATTCATGGCTGTTTTGGGAACTCCTCCCATGGCGTAGACATCACTTAAAGCGTTAGCTGCAGCAATCTGCCCAAACCAGTAAGGGTCATCGACAATGGGTGTAAAAAAATCCACGGTTTGAATAATCGCAATATCATCAGTAACTTTATAAACGCCTGCATCATCCGCCCGTTCTAAACCCACAATCAGATTGGAATCTATCGGAAATTCAAGTCCGCAAAGTGCCTTATCCAGGTCCCCTGGAGGTAATTTCGAAGCTCAACCCGAACCGGCAACGGTTTCAGTCAGACGCAGAGCTTTTGGGTCTTTCATCAGCTTTCTCCTTATTGTATTCATAGATATCGTAAAATAATTATGTTTCTCTCATTGGCATAAACATACTCAAAAATCCAATTCATAATTTCAATATGATGACTTGCAACTATTGAGCAGGTCTATGAATATCGGCAGAGGTGGGAATGAAAAAATTCTAAATATAAGCGCCTTATGGGAATCTTAAAGGTAGCTTCTCAAAAAGTAATGGTCAAATTTATTCGTTAACGGGGTATCGAAATCTTGGAGTGATCAGGTGACCGGTGATCAGTAATTTCTTTTAGCGACTTTGATATTCGTTGAATTTGTTTGCACTCTGAATCTGTAATCTTCAGTGTTACTAATCTTTTTTTCTCTTTGTGTGCTCTAATAACAGAAGAAAACCCACAGATCCCAGGATCTACGGCCATTCATATATCATTGGACTTATCGCCACGCTGTTGTTCTATTGTTTTCATTTCAGATATCGTCAAATAGTTGAGTGGTTGAGTGGTTGAGTAGGAAAAGATTTATAATTAAATCAATATGTTAATTTTTGCAAACGGTTGGTTGTCCAATTTTTTAAAAAACGGCTATTATTCTTATCATTACAACTACTTAACTACTCGACGACTTAAAGATATCTGAATTTAATAAAATTATTTTTCATTCTTCAATCTACGATCTACAATCTGCAATCTTCAATAGTCAATCCGAACTCTACTTTTGGTGGAGAATTTCATCGGGTACAATATCCTCTAAATGCGGAAATTCGTCCGTCATATGTGGTATCTGCATGGCTTCTATGAACTGGTTCTGAAAGTCACCCTCCACCGTCAGCTCGATATATTCCACATTCCGAGAAACCCAATTGGCTTCCTTGCGTTTGTCACGATTCAAAAGCGCGGCCCTGCATCCATCTCCAGCGGCATTTCCCACCGACAAGATCTTTTCAATTTCACAATCAGGGAAGAGTCCCATGGCAAGGGCCTTCTCACGGTCCACGTGGGTTCCGAAGGCGCCTGCGATCTTCAGCTTGTCCACCTTGTCTATACCCATTCTGCGCATCATGAGCTTACAGCCGGCATAAAGGGCGCCCTTTGCAAGTTGAATTTGACGGACGTCTTTCTGGGTGATTACGATGTCCTTATCAATACTGGACTCCTTGGCCCATGCGAGAACGAATTCCGGCTGATTTGTTTCCATGTTTTTGCGAAAACGATTGGATTTCTGGTTATCTCTGAATGCACCACTCTTTGCGATTATGCCTGCACGGTAAAGCTCTGAAAACACATCCAGAATTCCTGACCCACAAATACCCTTGGCTTTCATATCCTTGGCTTCGGAATACTTTCTCCAGGCATCACGACCAATGACCTTGTAATCTACCTCGTGCGTCTCCGGGTCGATCTCGATCCGCTCGATGGCACCAGGTGCCGCCCGCATGCCAAACTGCAGCTGCGCCCCTTCCAGAGCCGGACCCGTGGCACAGGAAGAAGATATCAGCTTGTGTTTGTTACCTAAAACCAACTCGCCGTTTGTGCCGATATCGATGATAAGCTGGGTCTCATCTTTTTTATAAGGTTCTTCTGCAATTAGTACACCCACGTTATCAGCCCCAACGAAGCCTGCCTCATTGGGAAGTACAAACACGTATGACGAAGGATTAATGTCTATATTCAAATCTCGTGCTCTGATGTCCAGGCTATGATGAATCACAGGCGGGAACGGAGAGAGGCCCACATGCTCCGGATTAAGCTGAAGCAAAATATGATGCATAGCAGTATTGCCACAAAGGGTTATATCCTCGATGTCTTCCCTGGTGAGATAAAGGTAGGTTTTTCCCTTTTCTGGTACTTCCACAAATTCATGGGGACCATTCTCACCCTTTTTCTTTTTTTTCTTTTTCTTGGGTGGATATGTTCCCTCTATAGCCTGATCAATCAACCAGTTAAGTCCTTCAATAATGTCATCACTCATCCGCTTGAGGCCGTCTGCATTTGCCATATGGTAGGTGATGCGAGACATCACGTCTTCGCCATACTTGCATTGAGGATTCATCATAGATACAGTGTCCACGACCTCCATGGTGGTAAGATTGCAGAAGTACCCGACAACTGTTGTGGTCCCAACATCAATCGCAAGGCCATAGTGGTTTTTATTTTTACCCGGCTGCACCCGAATGATCTCCTGGTCCATCCAAACGCTAACGGTTACTTTCCAGTCCCCTTTTCGCAGTGCCATGGGGAGTTGTCGTAGGGTCTGTATATCGATCCTCAGGTTGGATAGGTTATGTTCTTTTTCCAGTCCCCTACAGACCCGCTCGAAGTCCCCCGTAGGTTCTTCAAATGTTGGCTTAATTAATTCCACATAGTATATTTTCACAGCCGGGTTATATTCGATATGAATATCCCGTGCGGCCTTGCTTACTAGCTGTTTGCCTGCTCTCGATTCCTCCGGCACGAAGACTAAAATATCCCCTTCTACATTCGAAGCACAGGCCAGTCGGTATCCGGCCTCCTTTTCTTGAGCTTTAATAAACTTATCCTCTAGTTCCTGCCAGGGACTTACATGAGACTTTTTAGACTCTATGCCGTATTTTTCGAAACGACCTTCTTCAATTCGAATCTTGCACTTTCCACAAACTTTCTTTTCCCCACACAAAGTTTCAATGTCCACACCCAATAACCGGGACGCTTCAATCAAGTTTATACCTTTTGGAACTTCTCCCCTTCGGCCGGAAGGTTGAAATATTACCATAGCCTTATTATTTTCCATCAGCTTGTATCCTCCATCATCATGTGTTTAAAAATTAAAACTAAATCTTGTAAAGGTTAACTATATCATGATAATGTTTTTATCAAGTATTCTGATGGTGTGTTTCAACTTTTTAAAAAAGGTAATTTATACCAAAAGAAGATCTGTCCTAAAGCGCTTTCATCGATGTTTAAAACCTTTAAAAGAGGTACTTTATCAATAAAGGCAGATATGAAATATGAAAGGATATGTGCATGTTTATACGGGAAAGGGGAAGGGAAAAACCACTGCGGCTTTAGGCCTGTCGATTAGAGCGGCAGGTGCCGGAATGAAGGTTTTTATAGCCCAATTTGTCAAGAAGGGAGATTATAGCGAAATAAAATCGCTTAAAAGGCTTTCAGACCTTATAACTATTGAGCAGTTTGGGCTTGGCCGTTTTATTGACGGCGAGCCTCAACTGGAGGATATCGAAGCCGCCCAAAAAGGCTTAAAAAGGGTAAAATCTATTATGTCTTTGGGTGAATACAAGGTGATTATATTGGAGGAGGCTAACGTTGCAGTAAAAAAAGGACTTTTATCAGTACATGATCTTCTTAGTGTAATTTTTACAAAACCTTATGATGTAGAACTTATCATAACAGGGCGTTATGCGTCTCCCCGTATCATTGATAATGCGGACCTGGTTACCGAAATGAGACAGATAAAACATTATTTTCAAAAAGGGGTGCAGGCCAGAGAGGGAATCGAAAAATAGAAATGAATTTTAGCTATTTTTTTCCCTTTTCCTCTTTTATTGGTTCGCAAGTTGTGCTTGCAATATCGCATGAGGAACACCCGCAATCACAACTATTTCCTTTTGCTTTTATAAATTTTTTATAAAAGTTTCTGGCAATATAAGCAGCAGCAAGACCCACGATCAGAATTACCAATAAAGTATCCATCGTCACCTCATTAAGAGACCTTTGCAAAACGCCCCCTTTTGCCCAATTTCTGTGTCAGGCTCAACATTTTGCACGAAGTGAAGCTTTAGCGCTATCCTCAAAATACTCAATGTATTCCTGCGGTTAAAATTTTCGCCTTCCTTGAACTTGAACAAAATTGAGCATTTTTCAAAGGCCTCATTAATAGCCCATGGCCGAACCGATCTGAAAAATCAATGTAGCTAATATAAAAGCCAGCAGGGTATTAAATATTATTGAAAAGGCTCCCCATTTCCATGAACCTGCCTCTTTGACAATACACACAACTGTTACAAAACAAGGCGCATAGAAAATAGTAAAGATTATTAAGCTCAATGCAACTAATGGCGTCCAATTAGGATCGTTGGCCAGCGTTTCAGATAAAGAGTCGGCTGTTTCAGGATCAACCCCTCCCAGGGAATAAGCAGTGCCTAATGTTGAAACGACAACTTCTTTAGCCGCAAAACCGCCCACCAGAGCAATATTGGTGCGCCAATCAAATCCGGCCCATTTAGATATGCTTTCTAAAGCTATTCCAATCCGGCCGGCAATGGAATTTCTCAAGCCTGCTTCCGCTTCTTTTGAATCAATGACTGCCAAGCGGTCTTTCATATTCTGCGCTTCAGCAGAAAGCTCTATGCTTTCGTTTAAAGTTTTCAATTCTTGAGCAACCGAAGTCGGAACGGCGGCCATGATTGTTTCGCGTTGCTCTTCAAACTCCTGTATTTTTGAATCGGACAAACCGGGAAAGGTCATCATAGCCCATATTATAATTGATATACCTAGAATAACCGTTCCTGCCTTTTTAATATATTGCCAGGTTCTTTCCCAGGTGTGAATAAGTAGACCCTTGAAGGTAGGAAAACGGTAAGGGGGAAGTTCCATTACAAAAGGGGTGGACACTCCTTTGATGACGGTTAGTCTCAGGAGTTTGGCAACAAGAAGGGCCCCACTCCAGGCAATAAGGGTGATAATAAACATCATCATTGCTTCATTGTGAGCAAAGAAAGTCCCAATCAAAAGTGCAAATAAAGGTAGTTTTGCTCCGCAGTTCATAAACGGTACGGTAAGTAACGTGGCCATACGTTCACGCGTGGATTTGAGTGTACGTGTTGCCATGACACCGGGTACGGCACAGCCTCCGGCAATACCGCCGGATACAATAAAAGCCATTACGGAACTGCCGTGCAAACCGAATATACTGAAAACTCTATCCAGCATGAAGGCCATTCTTGCCAAATACCCGGAATCCTCCAAAATGGCGATACCAAAAAACATGAACATAATTAGCGGCACAAAACCGAGAACACCTCCCACACCGTCAATAATACCTGAAATAATGAGAGATTTGAAAAGGCCCTCAGGAAGGAGTATGGAAGCCATTTTCCCAAGCCATTTAAAAAAGCCCTCCAATAAACCCACGGGAACTTCACTGTAATTAAAGGTAAAATGATAAAGCCCCATAATTACCGCAAACATAATAAGAGGGCCAAGAAATCGATGAGTTACAATTTTATCTATCTTATCGGAAGTATAGAGTCTGTTTTGATCATACTGTTGACTAATGACGCCCTGTTTTAAAATGGAATTGATGTAGCCGTAACGCTGATCTGCAATCATGGCTTCAGGGTAGGTATCCAAGGTTCCCTCCAAATGGGCATAGACTTTTTTCACTACTTTCTCAAGCTTTGTTGAAAGAGCCGAATCTTGTCTATTTCCTTTTGATAAAATCTGTTCATCATTTTCCATGTATTTTAAAGCGACCCAGCGGGCCGGGCAGGTGTCTGTTAGAAATTTATTGGCATTTATTTCTTCTTCCATTGTAAGA
>JAFDAM010000154.1 GCA_019313825.1 Deltaproteobacteria bacterium | reverse complement strand
AAGTAGGCCTGTGTGCTCATGTGTTGGGCCTTGCTCAACTATTTTAGTAATAGACGCGTCCATTGACATAAAGATATTGTAGTTGTTTCTACCTAGAATCATTGGGTGGGTTTCAAGCACTACGTTATCAGGATTAATCAGAATGAATTTTTCCCACTCAGTAGGATCATAAGGATCATCAAAGAAGCCGAAAGGAAAACAATTGTGTACAGCAATACCTTCAGCCACGTATGAGTGATCGTCTTCAACTTCGAGATTAAACACAAGACCTGTATAAGTATATGTAGCTATTCGTGCAACCTGCTCTGTAACTAACTCTAACTTTTCTGCACTGCTGGGTGTTAAAATTAGATCACTCGCACATAGCTTATTAGCTGCAACAAAAGTGAAATCCTTATGCCCCTTATCTGTACATCGTGCTGCCCAAACAGGGTGATTTCCTGTACAATAAAGTGTCTGATGAGAACCACGTTTACGAATACCGTAAAGCGGCCCATTAGACATATTAACTTTTACATCTGTAACACGTTTAATACTACCTGTATGGGTTAATACTTCATCACCAATACATTCACCGACCGTCCAGTACTCACTAGCCATCTGCAGCAAGAAATCAAACATGTTTAAACGCTCAACCATATCGTTAAAAAAGTCTGCTATCTCTTGGTCCTCATGATCGATATTGAAACCGCTCAAAGGGAATTCTGTATGCAGCTCAACAGCAGCACCTACCAGAGGTTCATACTTAGCGTAGAACCTGTAACGTGCATTTAACTCAACAACATTTCGTGGTGTTTCAACAGTCAGGCGATTACGGAATGGGTTATAAGGAACATCAAATACACGATCAGCAGACCATGCGCCCTTTTTAGGCATACCTGTATCTGCACCAAGCCCAGACTGTGCACGCCGTATAGCTAATCTAGGGTCTTGTTTAGACCCAACGATTGGGAATTCAGGTGTAGTACTTCGAGCTTTGTTAAATTCGCTATCTAGATTATCTGTAATAATCTGCTTACCTGATCTACGAGCCTTAGCACCATAGACCGCCTCAAATTCTGGTCTACCCTTTTCATTAGCCATAATTATTCCCCACCCATCAATGCAGCCAACGTACTAAGTGATTCTTTAACAATTTGTTCTATTCGCTGGTAACTCACACCTAGGGCTTCACCAATTTCCCTAAGTGTCATAGGATTATACTTATCAATGCCAAAAAACATACGCACAATCCTAGCAGACCTTTCTGGTAACTGATCCAAAGCAGGCTTTAATGCATCCTGTTCATCTAATGATAACACAGTGTCCTTTGTTATTACAGAATCATCTACAATAAGATTGCTATGCTCACCAACCTCAAATGCTGTTTCCCGCTCACGTTCGTTATTGTGTCTACGCATAGCGTGATCAACTGGAGAATGTATCTGATCATAAGCATACGTAGAGAAGTGCCCCTTGGTCTCATCATACTTATGTACAGCTTCTACTAAACCAGATGCACCTGCTGCAAATAGTTCTTCTTCTAAATTCTTATCATTGCCGGTGTCATACTTTTTAGTTAATTTCCATATCATAGCTTCTAATTCATCGTAAAGCTGCTCCATAGCACTCATATCAGTTTTAGCTAATAGCGCCAGAGCATCAAGCTCATCCGGTGGCAAATGAGCCTTCTGGTACATTGAGAGTCTCATCGCAACTTTTTCCTCAGCATCTACAGGTCTTTCACCAATACAATCCTTGACAAAACCTTGATAACCCGGTGCAATGCTCCAATCTTCACACGCACTGTTCCACGTTTCACGACAATGCTGTTCCTGCTCATCCCAATACTTAGCAGTTAATGGTTCCCTATTAATAACCTTATTAAACAAGTCTACTGTTAAATAATGTGAAAAACCGCTATGACCTTGCTCAGAATGTGCTTCCACAAGTGCCATAACAGCATCACCCAACATACCATCGTAATCACTATTGGTGTCAAACAATCCAGCTAATTCCAGATTCCTACGTGCCTCATCAACATAGCCTGCAAATTTAAGAAGTTCCGCCTTCTTACTCATAGGAGCTTGAGCAAATTTTGACAACTTAATAACCTTGATATCTGGAGCAGCCTCCTCTTGTTCCTTACCCACAAAAGCCCAAACTTGTGTAGCTCCACCCAAAGCTGCAGCTACAAGCCGGTGATTACCATCGTCTGCCACCCAAGGTAGTTGCTCAAAATCAGGTTCATCACCGCGAATCAGGTGCCCCGGTACAAT
>JAFDAM010000018.1 GCA_019313825.1 Deltaproteobacteria bacterium | reverse complement strand
GACAAGCTTATTGGTATTTGTTTTTGTGGTTCATCTGTTTAGGCTTCTGATTGCTTTTTTTCAAAGGCTCCTTCCTAATTGCGCCTAACTTTATGTCTCACTGCGGGGTTCGCATGCTTCACGGGCGAGGATAGGGAATAATTTCTAACTTTTGCAGTCTTTGGATTAACTCCGGCAATCCTCGCACCACATATGCATTAATCCCTAAAGACCTTGCACTATCAACGTTATGATGATTGTCATCAAAAAAAGCAACTTTTTCAGGCTTCACTTCAAGACAATTCAGGACATAATCGAAGGCGGCTTTATCAGGCTTTGCAGCGCCAATCATATGCGATGAAAATAAATGATGAAAAACAACATCAAATCCCATCACATCTTTGATGCAATCCCAGTGTATTTCGTTGGAATTTGTAAGGCACACCAGAGTATAATTAGATCGAAGTGACTCAAGCAATTCTACCGCGCCATCGAATGGCCCACTCGCCCACGACTTAAACTCGGCAAGGAACTTTTCGGGAGTGATGTCAAGGTTCCATTCTTCAATGAACTCAGAAGAGAATTCATCAGCATTACAGCGACCTGTCTCAAACTTTTTAACCACCGGAGACATTAGCCATTTATGTCGAATCTCTTCGATATCCACTGAGGGAAACAGCATGGAAAGATTCACTAATCCTGTGAAATCTACAAGCACACCACCAAGATCAAACATGAGAACTTCAAAACCAATCATCTTATACTCCTCGTATAAGAAAAACGGTCATTGATATCCAATAAAACTGAGCCCATTCTGCTCATCGTTTCCTCCTTTTATAGTCTTTCCGGTTTTCACTAAAGTGAGGGGATCAAATCTATGTTTTTCGATCGTGATTGAGGGGTGTCCGGGCATTCATTTCAGTTTCAGCCTTAACAAGCAGTGTGAGCCCTTGGATTCCACGAACAAGCACCTTTTCACCTTTTTCAATTACAGCATCGCCTTCTGCAACTTCAGCTTTCCATAGCTCTCCGCGGACAATTATGTATCCGGAGGGATTTAACCGATCCTTCGCAATTCCGCTTGTACCGATCATTTTATGATTAGCGTCTGCGCCATCCCAATCATAAGATCGCCATGTAAAAAGATAAAGTACAATATCCTTGGCTATCCATAATCCAAGCAAACCCCACATTAACCATGAGGGGATCATTACCCATCGCTGAACCAGTATGAGGAATAATAGCAGGACAGCGACCCCTGGCAATTGGAGCAAAGCGTACCTCAATAAGATTCTAACTGACCACATGCGCTGATTCATAACGACACTGATCTCCGTAATTTATAATGACACATGTTTATTCGAAAATTCAGGTTGCCCTTGATAAACCAACATTGCTTAATTGTAAGCATGTAGGGGCAGTGTTAATCTCTTTTCCTGGTCGAAAACCTATGGGCTACAGTTCGAAGGCGTCGTGCTTCCCAAGCGGGCGGTTTGTGCAACCTTGCCAACCAAAATCCACCATCTAATTTCCACATCATCAATGCGGATAAAGGATTTTGGTCTGTCCCTGGGCGCCAGCAAGGTATTAGATGTCTGCAAGTTGAGCCCGCGAAATCCCGCTTCAGCGGGACACGCCCCTTTCCAATCGTAATCTTGGGTTAATCAAGCCAGGTTATATCTCTTTATTTTTCTTATAATTGTGGACCTGGAGATACCCAGATCCTTTGCTGCAAGGGTTCGGTTTTCATTACGGCGGCGAAGGGCTTGTGAGATAGTCGCCTTTTCGGATTCTAATAAATTCAACGGGGCGTTTGTTTCTGAAATTTTGGCATTTTGTGGTTGCTTGTCCATTATAGAAGAGTGTCTCTTGGGCCAGATATGACTCTTCCCAGATTGATAGCTTTCTAAAATTTGAACAGGCAGGTAATCAACCGTGATTAATGGTCCATGCGACATGGCTATACAGTGTTCAATTGCATTCTCCAATTCCCTGATATTTCCAGGCCAGGAGTAATCGAGCAGAATTTGCTGTACTGGGTGGTCGAGAACCCTCGGAGATATGGTGTTTTTCTTTCTATACTTCTTCATGAAATATTCTGCGAGCGGGATAATGTCTTCCTTACGCTCTCTTAGGGTCGGAATAAGGAGTGGTATCACCGCAATACGGTAATAGAGATCATGACGAAAACGGTTCTGATTTACCAATTCCTCAAGATCCCTGTTGGTTGCAGTGATGACCCTCACATCAACAGAATATGATTGATCGCTTCCCACAGGACGAACCTCTTTTTCTTGAAGAACTCGCAAGAGTTTGATCTGAAGGGCGCTATTTAGATCACCAACCTCATCAAGAAACAGGGTGCCTCTTTGGGCTTCCTGAAACAGGCCCGGACGTGTTGATATCGCGCCTGTAAAGGCACCCTTTACATGTCCGAACAGCTCTGACTCAAGGAGCGTCTCGGGGAGCGCCCCGCAGTTAATCGCCACAAAGGGTTGGTCCTTGCGGCTGCTCTGGGAGTGGATGGCCCGAGCAGCCACCTCCTTGCCCACACCGGTCTCTCCCAGAATGAGAATGGTAGAATCCACTTCGGAACAGCGAAGGATGAATTCAAAGACATTCTGCATGGCCCGGCTTACCCCGATCATCTCTGTTTCAATTCTTTTTCGCCTCATCTCACGCTTGATCCGAGACAGCTCATGCTCCCGTTCCACAAGCCTTATCTGAGGCGTTATATCTTTTAGCGTCTCAACATAGGCGTACACAACACCCTGTTGGTCGCGGATCTCTTGAACCTGCCCGAGAAATTGACGACGCTCGTCACCGACCTGCAATGTGATCTGCTTTTGGCCCCCAAATTTAAGTGGCCAAAGGGGTGTCCGGCGTTTGCCCCTGATCTCAATCCCCTTTGGATTGCTGAGAAGAACAGTCCCTTCAGGGTCAAAGATGGTTACACAATCGCCGATTCCGAAAAGTATAGCCTCCAGCTTTTTTTTCTCTTTTTCCATGGTATCGAAACTGGCGATTAGGGCTTGATTCGCCGCTTCCAATTCCTTCTGGATCTGTTTCTGTTCTCGAATGTCTGTGATCATCGTATAGATCAATGTATCATGTCCTTCACTATCCTTACTTATGTGTACGTTGTGGAGCACTGGGATCCTCTCACCGCTTGACGAGGTCAGGGTAAACTCAAATTGATAGTCATTCTTATTTTTTAACGGCAACACAATCTTCTTTAGTCTCTTAAGTTCGGCCTCTCCGTAAAATTCAAGGCTGGTGTGACCTACAATATCTTCGCGCGACATGCCTGTCATTTTTGAATAGGTTTTATTGACATCTAAAACAGTATTTGTTTCAGTATTGTCTAAGAGAACAAAGCCAATATTAAGAGTATCCAGCAGGTTTTTATATCTCTCTCTCCATTTGACTAAGACAATATTCTTTCTTTTATCATTCATGGCCTTTCCTCTATAATTGGGTTGTTTCAAAATAATACAGGCTACGTTAACTGAATCAAATTGAACCGCTTAATTGTGTCTATATGAAACACTCTCTGGTGTCAAGAAAAAACCCACTTTATAAAAAACAAAACATTATAGACAGTTAAAGGTTAGATCATTATTTTGGTGTATTTTTTGCAACTTTAATATATTTTTGTAATAATGAAAACTTACAATAATCAACATTATCGCTCTGGAAATATAAACATTATCCAACAAATTACCTCCAAACCAAATTAATATAACCGTCCAGTAATGTCCGGTTAGGATTTTGCGCAAATAAAATTTTATCCTAAAGATGGTCGGTGGGGGTCTCTTTTCAATGGCGAACGGGTTAGAAGCAAAACTTTTATAAAAGGCGCCTGCCGGGCGGACGGAATGCTTCTCAGTTATTCAGCCTCGTTCAGACCGGACGATACCCGAGGAAGCCCGCCGTCCGCCTCCTCCGGCTTCATACAGATGCACTGCGCATAATGAAGTTCGACCATGAAAAGAGACCCCCATAGGCCATCAAAGTCCATGCTATAGCAGTGCAAAATCCTAACCGGGCATTACTGATAACCGTCTTTTGTTTAATGAAGAATGAAAGGCGGTTAAGATGTTTCGCAGGATGATTATCCCAGACCACGGACTCAATCTATTTGAGTAAATGGGTAATTCTTTCAGGATTTGTAATAGTTTTTTATCTTATGAGCAGCCATACATTTTATTAAGAAAGGATGGTTAGTTATGCAAAGTCTAAAGCCTTTTGAGTACGTTGAACCGGCGACGATTGAAGAAGCAGTAAGTCTTCTTTCCGATTATGCCGACAAGGGGAAACTACTTGCCGGTGGCGTAGACATTATGCCGAGATTGAGGCACCGTAAAATCAAGCCGGCCTTCATACTGAATATAAAAAAGATACAGGGCCTGGACTATATCGATGGTAACGGCGGCGATGGTTTAAGATTCGGTGCCCTTACTACTATTCGCTCCATCGAGCTTTCACCCGTTATTCGGAAAGATTATTCCATTCTGTATGAGGCTGCCCATCAACTGCCCTCACATCAGGTCAAGAGTATGGGCACCATGGTTGGAAACCTCTGTGTGGGGACGCCGGCATCCGATATGGCGACAAGTCTGCTGGCTTTGGATGCAGAACTGAAAATCGTTAACACATCCGGTGAAAAGATTCTGCCCATTGAAGATTTCTATATTGGAGTAGGGCAAACTGTTCTGGAGCCGGGAGATATGGTCACCGAAGTGATCTTGCCCAGTGTCATGCCCGGAACGAGAGGTTCATACCAGCATCTGGTGAGGACCAGGGCTGATATTTCCAAGGTTTGCGTGGCAGTATGGATAACAATTACGGATGGTATTTGTAAGCAGGCCAGGATTGCTCTGGGCGCTGTTGCGCCGACCGTATTCAGGGCAAAGAAGGCAGAGGCCCTTCTTAATGGCCGGGAACTTGATCAAGATGTAATTGAAGCGGCATCCCAGGCAGCATCCCAAGAGACAAAACCTATTACCGACCTTCGCTCTACAGCCGAATACAGGAAGGAGGCTGCTGGGATTCTGGTGAAACGGGCACTAAACAAGACCTTGGAAAGGGCAAAGGCATAAGGGGAGGAGGGTAAAGCATTATGAAAAAAGAGATCGCTAAATTTACAATTAATGATAGGCCCTATGAACTTTTAGTAGAGTCGAATGTAACTCTGGCGGAGCTGTTGAGAGAGCAGTTGGATCTTACAGGTACAAAATGCGCCTGTGGGGTAGGCGAATGCGGGTCCTGCACCGTCCTGATTGATGGCAAACCTACTCTTTCTTGTTCGACCTTGGCCATAGCTGTTAGGGAAAAGGATATATTGACAATAGAAAGCTTGGCAACACGCGAGGGTTTACATCCCATTCAGCAGGCATTCATAGACCATGGGGCTATCCAGTGCGGTTTTTGCACTCCCGGGATGATAATGATGACAAAGGCGCTGCTGGATGAAAATCCCGATCCCACGGAGCAGGAGGTTAAAGAAGGCATCGGGGGCAATCTGTGCCGCTGTACCGGATATGTAAAGATAGTGGATGGTATTTTGGCGGCGGCTGAGAGTATGGGGAAGGAAGGGGGGAGGTAAGATGGGTGAAGAATTAACCATTGTAGGGAAAAAAGTTCCTCGGTGGGCGGCCTTTGAGAAGGCGACCGGTGCAGCTCGTTTCACGGTGGATTTTAAACTACCTGAAATGCTGGCAGGCAGGCTGTTAACCAGCCCGGTTGCACATGCCAACATATTGAAGATCGATACATCAAGAGCTGAAAAACTTCCCGGAGTTGAAGCTGTCATCACCTTTGAGGATGTGCCCAATAAACTTTTTAATCCGAACAAGATGGACATGTGCCTCTTTGATCCCTCAGGTGAGCTCCCGGATATGTATGTTTTGAGCGATAAGGCCCGCTTTGTCGGAGACAAGATAGCCGCCGTTGCGGCAATCAATGCGGGCGTTGCAGAAGAGGCCCTTGTGTTGATAGAGGTGGAATATGAAGAACTGCCTGCGGTGTTTGATTCTCTTGAAGCATCGAACCCCGGTCAGCCGAGGATTCATGATTTTGCCAAAAACAATATTGCCTTGACCTTCCCTTGTCTTGCAAACAGGGGTGACGTGGAAGAGGGTTTTAAGGAAGCCCATGTTGTGGTTGAACAGACCTTCAAATCCTCTAAACAACACATGTGCCAGATGGAACCGACTACCTGTGTGGCAGACTTTGATGCCTCGGGGAGATTAACCATCTGGTCCATGAGCCAGCATCCCTTTCTCCATAGGAGAAAACTCGCGGAATTGTTCGATATGCCTGTGGGAATGATCAGGTGGAAAACGCTTCATATTGGCGGGGGCTGGGGGAAATACGGCAGCTTTGTTGCTGAGCCTGTCTGTGTCGCCTTGGCGAAAAAGGCGGGCAGGCCCGTGAAGCTTGAGTATTCGAGAGAGGAGGACTTTCGTACGACCGAGACCAGAGAAGCTCATATCATGACCGGCAAGATTGGAGTGCGGAAAGACGGCACCATAAGCGCACTCCAAAACAAGGTTGTAGTTCAAGGCGGCGCTTATTTTACTCATAACTCCAATGCCACAAACGTGGCCATGGGATGCTTTGCCAGTCTCTATACTTGTCCCAACGTATATGAAATTGCAGATGCTGTTTACACCAACATCCCGGTCTCGGGAGGCTGCAGGGGGTATGGCAATCCGCCTGCCATGTGGGCGCTTGAGCAGCTTATGGACATGGCCGCCGAGAAACTGGGGATGGATCCCCTGGAGCTACGACTGAAAAATACAAAGAAAGTGGGCGAATTCGGCCCTGCCAATTATGCCCTTGAGACGTCCACCTTTGATGATTGTCTTAGGCTGGGAGCAGAAAAAATCGGCTTGAAAGAGAAAAGAGGCGGAAGAAGGGAGGGGACTAAACGTTATGGGGTCGGGATGGCCATGTTTATGCATGTTTCAGGTTCCATTGGGGCTACTCAGCACAGAAATGTGCATTTGAAATTTAACGAAGACGGGACAGTCAACCTGGCTGCAGGGTGTGTGGATTTAGGGCAGAACATACATGGTACTATTTCGCAGATCGCTGCAGAGACACTTGGGATTCGTTATGAAGATATTATTATCCATACGGGTGATACGGATACAACCTTTTTCGATCAAGGGATGCACGCCAGCGGCGGCCTTTTTCAGATTGGGAACGCTACCGTAAAAGGTGCGACAGAGCTTAAAAAGCTGCTATTTGAAAGAGCGGCCAAGATGCTTGAAGCGCATCCCGAAGACCTGGATGTGAAAGACAGGTGGATCAGTGTGAAAGGGTCCCCGGATAAAGGGGTGTCTGTGGCTGACGTGGCAAAGGATGCCATCTATAATTACGAAGATGATCACAACCATTTGGCTGCCAAAGGGTCGTATTCACCGGAAGATAATCAGCCGCCTGTGGGGGCAAGCTTTGCGGAAGTGGGGGTAGATACTGAGTCCGGCGAAGTAAATGTCATAAAACTAGTGATTGTTTGCGATGTGGGAAGGGCTATAAACCCTCAAACCGTTGAGAGTCAGCTTGAGGGAGGCGCTTCACAGGGTATCGGTTATGCCTTAACAGAGGACTACACGATTAATCCTGAGACTGGTTACCTTGAAGCCGACAATTATATTACCTACAAGATTCCCGGAGCAGCAGATATGCCGGATATGGAGATCATACAGTACGAAAAACCTGTTTCAACCGGTCCGTTCGGCGCCAAGGGGGTCGGAGAGGCAGCTATGGTTCCCATTGCTCCGGCCATTGCAAATGCTGTCTATGATGCTGTAGGTGTCAGGGTTACGGATTTACCAATAACGCCTGAAAAGATACTCAAGTCAATGGAAGCGAAAAGAGAGAAGATCTGATCCCAAAATTAAAGAACGAGGAGGAAAAAACAATGAACGAAAAAAAATCAGATACGACCATACTCAAATCTACCTGCCGCATGGATCACGGGGGATGCGGCGCGTTGGTTCATGTGAAAGAAGGCAAGGTGGTCAAGATTGAAGGCAACCCAGAGCACCCTATTAGCAAAGGGAAGCTGTGCATTAAAGGGCTTTCATCCGCATATCATCTTTACCATCCTGATCGATTAGGGTTTCCCATGAAGAGAGCTGGTGAGCGGGGTGAAGGCAAGTGGGAGAGAATAAGCTGGGATGAGGCTTTGGACACGATAGCAGATAAAATGAAAGAGGTCAGGGAGGAGCACGGTCCTGAGGCTATAGCCGTTGGTGTGGGAACAGATCGGAACATCATGTCACAACTCTACAGGCTGGCAAATATCATCGGTACACCAAACTATTTCTCTGAAGGACATGTCTGCTATGTGCCAAAAGTACGGACCCTGGAAATCACAGCGGGCGGTCATTTTGAAGCAGGCTGGTTTCCAAGGATGTATTATCCTTATGATGTTATCCCTGAGTGCATCCTCTCCTGGGGGAGTCAGGCATCTTTTACCAGTGATGATTCTCCCCACCCATGCGCCGTGGGTTTTAGAGATGCCATAAAAAAAGTAAAAAAGCTCATAGTGGTCGATCCCAGGTATACGGAGGAGGCTTCAAAAGCGCATTTATGGCTAAAGGTAAGACCTGGCGCCGATGCGGCGCTGGCGTTGGGCATGCTTAATGTCATCATCAATGAGGAGCTGTATGACAAGGAGTTTGTGGAAAAATGGACCTTCGGTTTTGAGCAGCTAAAGGAAAGGGTGCAGGAGTACCCTCCTGAAAAAGTCGCTGAGATCACTTGGGTTCCTTCCGAAAAGATTATAAAAGCGGCCAGGATGTATGCGACTTCAAAGCCCGCGATCCTCCATCCCGGCGTAGCCATTGAACAGCTTGTGAGCACCACCCAGACCATTAGAGCCCTCTTGTGCATGATCGGCCTGACAGACAATTTTGATATCCCGGGTGGAAACGTTGTCTGTGACAGGACAGTGAAAGGCACCACCAGCTATCTTGAACTCCACGACAGGCTTTCTCCTGAAATGGTCAAGAAGCGTCTGACCAGCGATCAGTTTAAACTGATTACCTCCGGCTTCTGGCCCATGATTCCTGCCATAGCTTTGAACTCAATAATAACCGGAAAACCTTATCCGTTGAGAGTACTGTTTTATAGCGGGTATAATCCCATGGTATGCGCCGCCAATACAAAAAAGGTCTATGAAGCCTTGAAGAAAGTGGAATTCATGGCAATAAGCGAGCTTTATATGACTCCTACCGCGGAGCTGGCGGATATCGTACTTCCGGCCGCCATGTGGTTGGAAAAGGATGAAATCCATCTAAACCAGTGTGATTGGGGGTATGGGATTCGTCAAAAGGCCGTTGAGCAGATTGATGAACGTAGGAGCGATTGGTGGATATACTGTGAACTGGGAAAGAGGCTGGGAGAAAGCGATCCCTCTGATGTTGAAGGTTATATGGCTGAATCACTCAAGCCCGCCGGGATAACCTTTGATGATATGAGGGAAAAGGGATTTGCGTCCCTGCCGCACTCTTTTAAATACAAGAAGTATGAGAAGGTGGGCTTCTCAACCCCCTCTAAAAAATTCGAGCTTTATTCCAATGTTATGGAGAGCCTGGGCTACGATCCCTTGCCACACCACAAAGAACCTCCGGAAAGCCCGATAAGTTCGCCCGAATTGGCAAAAGAATTCCCCCTGGTTCTCACTACCGGCGGCAGGATTAAAGGCTTTTTCCATTCCGAATTCAGACAGATAGAAAATCTAAGAAAACTTAACCCTGACCCAATTATCGAGATTCATCCCGAAACCGCAAATGGCCTTGCGATCAATGATGGGGATTGGGTTTGGATCGAATCGCCAAGAGGCAGGGTAAAGCAGAGAGCTAAATTTACAACAGGGCTTGATCCCCGAGTCGTACATGCGCAGCATGGTTGGTGGTTCCCGGAGGATAAGGAGGCGGAGCCCAGTCTGCACGGCGTGTGGGAGTCCAATATCAATGTGTTGACGGACTGGGTGGAGGCTGACGAGGCCATGAGCTGCAATCCCTTAAGGTCGTTATTGTGCAGGGTCTATAAGGCATAGGGTGAGAATGCGTGAAGGGGCCATACACTGATAGGCACGGCATAACTCTTTTTTAGTAATCAGATCAGGGATGCCAAGTGGCGCCCCGACAAATCGGGATCTTTGACAAGGCACAAGACTTAAGGCGCAGGGGGAGATATTTTTTCTCACTAACTTCATGTTTGCCCCCCTGATTTATTGAGAGTAGATTGTATGTGCAAGAATCATTTAAAAGCCAATGAATAGAGATAGGAAGGGAGGTGAGAGACAGAAAAGATCACTAAAGATAAGCTCGAGAAGGCCTGTAATGCCGAGCATGATGGAACCTTTAGAAAGGAGGCTTTGGACATGAAGAGAATATCTACAATATTGATTGGACTTTCTTTGGTGTTTTTTTTAACAGTATTGCCTGTGGTATCATTACCTTCAACAACAGCCGCCGCCGAGCCCATCAAAGTGGGGTTCCTGGCGTGTTATACCGGCATGAGTTCACTTGAAAATCCATGGATGGTTAATGCGGCAAAGCTGGCTTGCGAGGAATTCGGATGGGAAATTGCCGGCAGGCCCATAAAACTGATCATAGAGGATTCCGGGAGCGCACCTGCAACTGCGGTGGATAAGGCCAGAAAGATGGTTGAGGCCGACAAGGTCCATGTTGTTATAGGCCCCATAACTTCTCATGCCGCTTCAGCAGTTGCGTCTTATCTTAAAGGTATCGGAATACCATTCCTGTTTGTGGCTGAGGGCCGTATAGAGATGCTTCGACTCGGTGGCGGAAATGTGTATCTTCCCAAAGGAACACTCCGTGGCCGAAGCTATCCGCTTGGTTATTATGCCTATGATAAAATGGGAGCAAGAACGGCTGTTGTAATTCATGATGACTTTGCTTCAGGGGAGGACTTTGCCGATGGCGCCATGGATGCCTTTGTAAGCCGGGGAGGCAAGATCGTTCAGCGAATAAGAGCGCCCATGGATACAATGGACTATGGACCGTATCTTTCTTCCATGAAAGATGCAGATGTAGTTTTATATTGGATGGTGCCTCACCACAATGTCCAATTTGTAAAACAGTACTATGCCTATGGCATGAAAATGCCCCTTGTTATTTCAGGTGACCCGACCCTCGGCTCAATGAGCATGAAAGAGATAGGTGACAACTGTTTAGGTATAATCGCTATCAATGCATACGAGGCAGGTATAGATACTTCAGGTTCAGCGGCTTGGAGGGATCGATGGATGAAGCAATATGGCCACTTAAGTGAGAAAGAAGGAAAACACCCTTACCAGGCGGAAGGTGCAACAGCATATAATTCGGTGTCAATAGCTTTACAGGCCATCAAAGCCGCAGGGGGCAATACTTCAAAGAAGGTACTCAACGATACATTGAAAAAGACGAAGTTTGAAACTCCTTGGGGGCCTGTATCCTTTACAAATGAAGGTCTTATAATCGCAAACAGCTATATCCTCAGGATTATCAAAGAAGGTGATTTTTATCGTTATAAGGACATTTTCACTTATGAACAGGTGGAAGCTCGTGAACCTGACGATATAAAAGGAGCAGCAAAGAAGTAGTCCCCATTTTGTGCTTTTACGTAATTGGGGGCAGTAACTTGAGAGATAGCGTTTTTCAGGCGTGGAAAAGTTTTGGAGTGGGAGAATAAGATGTCCCTGATGGCGATACATTTATTAAACGGGATCTCATTCGGGATGATACTTTTTCTTTTATCCATGGGCTTTTCATTGACCCTTGGGCTAATGGGTATTCTTAATCTGACCCATGGGGCAATGTTCATGGTCGGCGGCTTTATTGGGTATACTGTTGTTGGTGCCGGCGGTAACTTCTTGGTAGCTGTCTTATCGGGAAGTATCGCTGCGGGCTTGATCGGCCTGGTGATTGAGAGATTATTCCTGCGCCGTATCTACAATCGACTTGATGACCAGGTATTGCTGACCCTTGGCCTTGTCTATATTTTTGAAAACGTGATTCTCTGGATATACGGGGGGCATGGTAGGATGACCAACCCCCCGCCTTTCATGGCTTTTACCGTAGATATCGGAGGGCGGAGCTTTCCTGGGTATCGCCTTGGGGTCATAGCTGTTGGTTTAATCGCATTTATTGGACTGTGGTGGTTGATTGACAGGACGCGGATCGGGGCAATTGTCCGGGCGGGAATGGACGATAACGAGATGACAAGGGGCCTGGGTATTAACCACGAGTTGATATATGGTGCTGTTTTTGCCTTGGGTGCCTTCGCAGGAGGATTTTCCGGTGCTATCGGCACTCCCATGATGAGTTTCATCTTCTCCATGCCCATGGAGGTCTTACTCTATGCACTGATCGTGGTCGTAGTAGGGGGGCCCGGTTCCGTGCTTGGGACCCTGATTGGCGCCTTAGTGATAGGGATGATCGATGCACTTGGCAAGGCATTTATTCCGGACCTGGCCTCATTTACTATCTATATTGTGCTTATAATAATGTTATTGTTCAGACCCACCGGACTGATGGGGCGAACTATGGCTTGATGTAATAACATTTTACTGAGTTTGGCGAAACGATGCCGGAAAATGGATGCCCGATCCTGGATATATAAGAATATTTATCTGTTTTATCCAGCATCCAGTATCTATGTCTAACTACCTCCAGGACCTAAGTGTAGTAAAAATTGACGAAACTGTCAGGATCTTTAGCCGTGAAAGCCATTGAAATATGGGAGGAATAGCCCTGGAACCAATAAAACGGTCATCACAAGAACAGCTTGTTCGCCTTCTCCCTTATATTTTCGGTCTGCTGCTGTTTACAATGTTCCCTCTGCTGGTACCCACCTATCTTCAGACTATGATAACCAAGGTTTTTGTTTTTGCTATCTTTGCCATGAGTCTGAATCTTATCTGGGGATATACGGGGCTTACATCATTAGGCCATGCGGCTTACTTCGGAATAGGGGGGTACGTCTATGCAATTCTGGTAACGCGATATGGGATTGAAAGCTTCTGGGTGAGCGGGCCCCTCAGTATCTTGGCCACAGGGCTTGTGGCTGCGGCTTTCGGCATCGTAGCTCTCAGGGTAACAGGTGTATACTTCTTGCTGGTCACACTGGCCCTGGGGCGATTGGTCTATTATGTTGCAGTAAAGTGGCGGTCAATGACCCAGGGTTCTGATGGAATAATAGGTATAGCACTCCCCAATCTTGGTCTCCCTGGATTTACATGGAACGCCACATATTTCTGTTTCTTTGTGCTGTTTGTGCTTATCATCTGCTATATCCTCTTATATCTAATAGTAAAATCTCCCTTTGGTTACGCCCTGCAGGGCGTTCGGGATCAGGAGCCAAGAATGCGCTGTCTGGGCTACAATACTTGGCTATACAAATATATCGCCTTCATTATTGCAGGCATATTCGCAGGTATTGCCGGCATGTTATTCAGCCAATATCTGGGAGTGTTTCATCCGGATCATACCGGTGTTGCCATGTCGACTGTGGTGCTCCTTATGGTAATAATCGGAGGCACCAGAATGTTCTTTGGCCCCATAATTGGCGCTATTGTAATAGTGCTTTTAGAATACTTTGCCAGTCTGTATATGCCGGCGCGATGGCCTATGCTCTTAGGGGCCGTTTTTGTAATAGCGGTTATGTTTCTTCGCGGAGGTATCGGCATCCACTTAGTTAGACTCTGGGAAAAGGTGATTAATGGGTATGGAAGCGTTAAAGGTTGCGTACCTCTCTAAAAACTTCGGCGGCGGGGTCAGGCGGTGCAGGATGTCTCCTTTAGTGTGGAGATCGGAGAGAAGTTGGCGATCATCGGTCCCAACGGGGCTGGAAAAACCACTCTATTTAATTTGCTGAACGGGCAATTTAAAGCTTCGGATGGAAGGATATATCTTTTCAATCAGGATATTACTAATATAAGCACACAGCGCCGGGCACACCTTGGCCAGGCCCGGTCCTTCCAGATGAACACGCTTTTCCCTACCCTGACCGTTCTTGATAATATGCAGCCGGCCGTTCATGTTCTTAAGCCTTCTCGCTTTCATATGTTCCGATCAATAACCTCCTATGATGACCATATTACTAAGGCCCAAAAATTGTTGGAAACAATGGCCTTATGGGAGAAGAGAGAAGACTTGGCGCAAGATATATCCTACGGAGAGCAAAGGAAGCTGGAGATCGCCTTCAGCCTTGCCTCGGAGCCGAAACTTATGTTGCTGGATGAACCGTCAGAGGGATTGGCACCCATAATAGTAAAGGAGGTGGGAAAGGTCATTAACAGGCTTAAGAAGAGAAGAATCCCCATCCTGCTTGTAGAGCAAAATCCGCCCTTCGCCTTGAAAGCGGCTGATTACGTCTACATAACAAGCAAGGGATTAATAGTATATGAATCCACGCCTGATGAGTTAAAAGATGATGTAGAGGCAAAGGGCAAGTATCTCGGCGTCACAGGAAGATAGATAATGGGTGAGTCGATTATATTCAATTCTGCCCCAGTTGCAGGAGGACCAAGTACGGGGAGAGAGTGAAAGCTGCTGCTCGTTAATGTGCCACCAACTATACATGAAACTATAGTTAGATGAGGTTGCCATATGGCTTCTAGAACAGAGGTAAAAAAAGCAGGTTGTCACTTTTGTCATAATAATTGTGGACTTCTCGTCCATGTCCAGGATGGCAAGGTTGTTAAAGTGGAAGGGAACAGGGATCATCCGATCAGCAGTGGTTACATTTGCGCGCGAGGGACAAAGGCGCCCAAATGGCTATATCATCCTGAACAGCTGAAATACCCCCTTAAGCGCGCAGGAAAACGGGGCGAGGGAAAATGGGAGCGAATATCATGGGACCAGGCCCTTGATGAGATCGCTTCAAAGCTGGCGCAACTAAAGGAGGATTATGGTGCAGAAACCCTGATGGTAACAGAAGGCACTTATAGAAGCGATCATTTTTGGGCCAGGACACGTTTTCTGAATCTCTTTGGCAATCCGCAGAACATAACGTGCCCCGGGATTATCTGCAGCATGAACTGCTACACGATCAATCTGGCCCTTATAGGTTCTGTGAATATTATCTCAGACCTTTTTAATACAAAGTGTGCCGTACTGTGGGGAGGAAACCATGTTGAGACGTTCCTTACCCGGTGGAGGATACTCAGGGGAAGAATCCGTAATAAGGATGTCAAGACCATAGTCATTGATCCCATAAAAACCAAGACAGCCAAGCATGCCGACATGTGTCTTCAGTTGAGGCCCGGGACGGATGCGGCACTGGCATTGGGGTGGATTAACGTCATCATTGAAGAGAATCTATATGATAAGGATTTTGTTGATAAATGGACCCACGGATTTAATGAGCTTAGAGAAAGGGTTAAGGCGTATACACCCCGGAAGGTTGCGGAGATTACCGGGTTGACCAAAGAGGAGATCGTCGAATCCGCAAGACTTTATGCAACAACAAAACCTGCCTGTATCGATCGCGGCGTGGCCACGGACCAGATCGGACTTAACGCAACAAGGGTGGAACAGGCAAGAGTTATTTTGAAGGCCATAACAGGGAACATGGATGTGCCGGGCGGCAATCCTGTCACAGGGCCGGCCTTTAAGATGAACGGCGGGAGTTTTGTTTGTGATTCGGAATTGGAACTCGCTGAAAAATGTCCGCCAGAGCAGAGACAAAAGCAGATCGGTGCAGACCGATATAAATTGATGACATTTCCCGGTTGGGAGATTCTGGACAAGTATTTTAAAAAGCATTATGGGGTATCTCATCCTCAGCACCACCCTCTTCTGGTATCCATGCCCCTGGCCATTCGCGCGATTATTGATGAGAAACCTTATCCCATAAAGGCCATGATATCGTGGGCCAGCAACCCCATGATGTGGGCGGCTAATACCAAACTGGTTCATGAGGCTTTGACCCATCCCAATCTGGAACTGCATGTGGTTTTGGAATATTGGATGACCCCTACGGCCCAACTGGCTGATTATGTACTGCCTTCTGCAAGCTGGCTTGAAAGGCCGCTTTGCACCACCTTCGAGGACTGGTCCGATCTGGCCTGGGCAGGGGAGAGATCTGTTGAACCTCTGGGGGAGCGAAGGGATGACTATCTTTTCTGGAAGGAGCTGGGCTTGAGACTGGGGCAGAAAGGATACTGGCCTTGGGAGACTCTTGAAGAGGTCGCAGAATATCGCATAAGCCGTTTGGGAATCAGTTATGAGGAGTTTATCGACAGGGGCGGTTTGCTGCCGGAACCTGAATTTCGCAAGTATGAAAAGACAGGCTTTTCCACGCCCACGGGCAAGGTGGAGCTCTATTCCACTATATTTGAAAGGTTGGGTTACGACCCCCTTCCATATTATGAGGAACCTCCGGAGAGCCCCGTTAGAACACCGGAGCTTCTTGAACAATATCCCCTCGTACTGACGACGGGTATTAAATTCATGCCCATGTTTCATTCCGAGCACAGGCAGCTCGGGATAGGACATAGAGAGAAGCACCCCGATCCTCTGGTGCATATCCACCCTGAAACTGCCCGGAATCATGGAATCAAGGATGGGGACTGGGTCTATATAGAGACCGCCAGGGGCAGGATAAAACAGAAGGCCAATTTAACCGAAGACATACGCCCTGACGTGGTCGCTTCAGAGGCGAGCTGGTGGTTCCCCGAAAAACAGGCGGAAGCGCCTTCGCTGTTCGGCGCCCTTGAGTCCAATTCGAATATCCTGACTATAGATGACCCGGATCTCTGCGATCCTTTGGTGGGCAGCTGGTGTAACAGGGGATTGCTCTGCAAGATTTATAAGGAATAACAATCCACATCTTAGAGATGTGGATTAAATCATTTCATTAAATCATATCAGGGTATACGGCCACATGGCATAGGGCTAAAGGGCCGAGGCGTAAGGGCCTATATATCACGATAAATCGGTATTTTCGAACCAGGAACATGGAAGGAGGTAGTTTATATGATTATTGATATTTTTCCACATCTGATTTCAGAGCGTGCGGCCGACTTCATGGGGCAGAGGGTTGGATATTATGGGGATAAGCAGTCTTATTGGCCGAGGAATAATGCCGACCCGGAGATTCGATTAAGACATATGGATGATTATGGCGTGGACATGCAGGCATTGAACCAGTCAACCCCCTTTCTCATGGGTCTTAATGCCGAGGATGCGGCTGAACTTTGCAGGATCTCCAATGATGACAACTATAAACTCTGCAAGACCTATCCCGACAGATTCGTGAACGTCTGCATGATCTCGCTTTTTGATATGGACGGCGCCATGAAAGAGCTGGATAGGTCCATTAATGAGCTGGACTGTCGAGGTGTGACCCTTTCATCAAACCAGAACGGAAAAGGTCTCGACTCGCCCGAATTTTTTCCGTTCTATGAAAAGGTGGTCGAAAACGACCTGCCCATCTTGATTCACCCAGTCAACTGGGAATCTTACCCATTGGTCGACATGTTTGAAGGTTGGCGGATGATGCACATCTTCGGCTGGCCTTTCGATTCCACCCAGGCAGTGTGGAGGCTGATATTCGGGGGGGTCTTTGACCGATTCCCTACCATGAAGATAGTCATGCACCATCTCGGGGGTATGCTCCCTTTTTACGCTCGAAGGGTCGAGGTCAATTTCGAGAAATTTTTAAGTGATAAGCTGCCGAAGCATATATCTGAGTACTGGCCTCATCTTTACGGCGATACGGCCGTAGACGGCACAGTCGCGGCATATCCATGCGGGTACGCCTTTTTCGGTCCCGACAGAATGGTGTTCGCTACGGATTATCCTTTCGGGCTTGGAGACGGACACGGTTTCATCAGGGACAATCTTGAGGGAGTAAAGGCAATGGATATACCGGATGAGGATATGAATAAAATCCTTGGAGAAAACGCAAAAAGGCTTCTCAAGATAGATTGACATGTAGGCATCCAACTTTCAACCTTACGTTAAGCTTTGGCTCCTGTGTTTTTATCAGGCTTGGAGTAAATGATAACCTTTAATCTTAATATAAGGAAGATGAACAATGAAGAGAATCAGATTATTACTCATTTTTCTGGCAATAGTACTGGCCTTAGCGCCCATTTGCGATGCCAATTCCAAAACTATAACGCTTAGATGGGTGAATTTTTTACCCGGACCGCATCCTTCCACAACTATTTATAAAATCTTTACCGAAAGGGTGGATGAACTGGCCAAGGGCGAGCTGGTTATGAAATTTGCGGGTGGTCCTGAGGTGATCAAATCCATGGATCTGGCCATGTCAGTGAAGAACGGTGTTGTTGACATAGGCCATCTTCCCGCAACCTATTATGAAGGATTGGTGCCGGGGGCCGGTATAATCGAGCTTTCTGAACTTACGCCTCAGGAGGAGCGGGAGAGTGGCGCGATTGGAATATTGAGAGAGATGCACAGGAAAGCCGGTCTTTTTCCAATAGGAAGAGGGGTCTGCCAGAATCGACGTCAATTTCATATTGTGCTTAAGAAGAGAGTTAATACCCTGAAAGACCTTGACGGAAAAATCCTTGGTGCAAGCGGTATGTTATTTAGTGGTGTTGCAAAAGGGTTTGACATGGGATTTACCCTAATACCTTTGCCGGATTCCTTTACTGCCATTCAACGCGGTGTTGTTGACGGGTATGTTATGCCTTTTAATACCTTCACTGGTTTTGGCGTGCATGAAGTGGCAAAGTATGTCATCCACCATCCTTTCTTTTATGCTGATACTTTGACTATTATTAATCTGGACAAATGGAACAGCCTTCCTAAACAACTCCAGACAATAATACTTGAAGCCCAGGCCGCGACAGAATCATTACGAGCAAAAGATGAACGTGCGAAGATATACTGGGACAGGCCATTAAAGATACTTAAGAAGGCTGGTGTTGAGTTACTCGAGTTCTCACCGTCTGATGCGGAAAGGTATGTCAAAACCATCTATAGGATAGAGACTGAGAGACAACTGAAAATGGCCCCCGAATATGGTCCCAGGCTTTTGAAAGCGGTGAAGAAGTAAAAGATTAATCATAGGGCTGTATCATTCCCTGATGATAATTGACATTCTTTACGGGTCAGAGGTAGGGTATAGGGCGTGAATGCCACGCTCGTACCTTACCCTGCTTTTTCCCTCACAAAACTCAGATAGACCTTACTCTAAGACCGTGTAATCAGGTAGAGTTAAAGTATGAAGTTAATACATAAAATATCTGATATTTTCGATGGTGTGCTTAGCCTTTTTGGTACGTTGGCAGTGATTTTGATCACTTTTGACATGCTGATAGTATCTGCATTGGTAGTCATGAGGTATATCCTGAAAAGAGCGCCGACATGGGTGATAGAGTTTACAGAGTACAGTCTTCTCTATATAACCTTTCTCGGAGCAGCCTGGCTGCTGAAGGGAGAGGGACATGTGAAAATGGACCTTGTTATATCTAGTTTGAGACCAAGGACCCAGGCCATTTTAAACACTATTACTTCTGTTGCATGCGCGGTCGTCTGCCTGATAGTTGTTTGGTTTGGAGTGAAAGTAACATGGAACCATTTTCAGACTAATTACCTTCTTCCAACAATTCTTAGACCCCCATCATACCTCATTGTGTGCATAATACCCATAGGCTGTTTTATGCTATTCATTCAGTTTTTAAGAAGGGCATATAGGTACCTGGGAGAATTTAGGGAAAAGGAGAAGAACGTATGACACTATCAGCAAGCACCATTTTGTCAATTTCAAAAGGATAAACTTTTATATTGAGAGTTGGCTTAACGTGGAATGGTATTATACGCTTATTGGTGTTTTAGTGGTCCTGCTGCTGCTAATGGCTTCAGGCATGCCTGTGGCCTTCTGCTTTATGCTGGTGAATGTAGTAGGGGCATATCTATTGTGGGGTGGAGAAGTCGGTTTAGGGCAACTTGTAGTAAGTATTTATGGATCTGTGACCACCTTTACCCTTTTACCCCTTTCTCTGTTCATACTCATGGGAGAGACCATGTTTCATTCAGGAATCTCCTTTAATCTAATAGATTCCATAGGGAAGTGGCTGCCCCGTTTACCGGGAAGGTTGGGGCTGATGGCGCTTGGAGCAGGGGCCCTTTTTTCCACATTAACGGGAGCCAGCATGGCCAGCGTTGCAATGCTTGGATCTACATTAGTACCGGAGATGGAGAAACACGGCTATAAAAAGCCAATGAGTCTCGGTCCTATTCTGGGAAGTGGCGGTCTGGCAATTATGATTCCTCCAAGTAGTCTTGCTGTCCTTTTAGGCGCTGTGGGCGAGATCTCAATTGGGGGAATTTTAATTGGAATTATAATCCCTGGTATTATAATGACCTTACTCTATGGAGGCTATATAATTCTGAGATGCTCAATTCAACCCCACCTTGCCCCGGCATATAATGTGCCATTATCCCTCTGACTGAAAAACTCATGGCTACCCTGAAGTATGTGATGCCTCTGGGATTGATTGTATTCCTCGTTGTGGGAGTAATATTTTTGGGGATTGCCACCCCGACCGAGGCAGCGGCCACCGGAGCCCTTGGCTCCTTTATCTTATCTGCAGCCTATGGACGACTGAATTGGAAGACATTAAAGAATGCACTTTACGGTACTGCACGGATTGCCGTCATGATCTATATGATACTGACCGGGGCAATGGCATTTAGCCAGCTCTTGGCTATTTCGGGGGCAACCGTAGGTCTTGCCGAATTCACAACTAGCCTTCAAGTGACACCCATAAGTATCATGATAGCTATAATGATCGTCATACTTATACTTGGGACCTTTATGGAGGCGGCGGCCATAATAATGGTTGCCCTACCTCTCTTTTTACCAATTGTAAAAGCCCTTGGCTATGATCCGGTGTGGTTTGCGGTACTCTTTCTTCTAAATCTTGAGATGGCAGCTACGACTCCACCTTTTGGGATGTGCCTATTTGTAATGAAAGGAGTAACATCACCTGATACAAAAATGAGGGATATCTATACAGCAGGTTTCCCGTTTCTGATATGTGATGCCTTTGTAATGGCGAGCATCATGGCATTGCCGGCCCTGGCCCTGTGGCTTCCGAGCAGGATGGGATAGCTCATTGGGCGCGGGTAAAATAGGCATGAGGACAGTCTTGTGATGCAAATACCAAAAGAGATCGTTAAAACAGATATCTTGATCATCGGCGGTGGACCGTCAGGGTTGATGGCCGCCATAAGGGCAGCCGATCTGGGTGTCAAGAATATCGTGGTTGCTGAAAAGAGCAATACCAGACGGAGCGGCAGCGGCTCCATGGGTAATGACGATATCTTATGCTATATTCCCGAATACCATGGAAATGATACGAAAAGTATACTGAAAGAGGTTTCCCGGTCACTTGTGAAATTTTTTGGCGGTCTTCCCTATATGCAGATCTGGCTTGAGCGGTCTTTTGAGTTGGTGAAGATATGGGATAGCTGGGGCATTGCTTTCCTCACATTTAATTATTCAACTTATTTCTGGGACATCATAATAGGCTGTCAGGCGACTGCATGTAAAAGATCAAGCTTCCGCGAATCACATCATGCATGGAAGCTTCCATTCAATCAGAGAGGATATGAAAAATGATGATTGATATCTTCACGCATATCATGCCACCAAATTACGAAAAGGCCTTATTTAAAAAGATCTCTTCGGACTCCAAGGCCATAGAGAACGCCAAAGACTTTCCCACACTCAGTGATTTGGACGCAAGATTCCGGATTCTGGATAAATACGAGGGGCTGGCGCAGGTCATCAACCTTGTTTCGCCGCCCATACAGGACCTTGTAGGACCGGCGGATGCCATCGAATTATCAAAGATGGCGAATGATGAGATGGCTGAACTGATCCATAAATATCCGGACAGATTTGTCGGGGCCGCTGCCTGTTTGCCCCTTAATGACATGGATGCCTCCCTTGAAGAGATCGATCGAAGCATCAATGATCTTGGGCTCAAAGGGATACAGATCTATACGGACATCAATGGAAAACCACTGGACTCCCCTGAGTTTGAACCGCTTTTTGAAAAGATGGCCCAATATGATCTCCCTATCCTTCTCCATCCCAGAAGGGGCCGTAACGTATCCGACTACCCCACGGAAAGCGATTCAAAATATGAGGCGTTCCTGATATTCGGCTGGCCGTATGAAACTACCCTGGCTATGACCCGTTTAGTGCATAGCGGTCTATTCGAAAGATTTCCCGACCTGAAGATCATCACCCATCATTGCGGGGCCATTGTGTCCTTTTTTGCAGACAGGATCGCATCGGAAAACGATATCTATGGGACGAGGGAGGGGTTCAGATACGAGGGTAACGTCACACTGGACTATTATCGAAAGTTCTATGCAGACACCGCGGTCTCGGGAAGTACGCCCGCCTTGATGTGCGGTTATGCTTTTTTTGGAGTTGACAGGATCCTGTTCGGAACCGACATGCCGTTTGACAATGCGCTTGGTGACAGGTCCACAGGAAGAACCATCAGATCGGTTGAAGAGATGGATATCCCGGATGTCGATAAGAAGAAGATATTTGAGGATAACGCGAAAAAGTTATTTCATCTTTCATAATAGGTTTTTAAAGAGCCGATCATTTCGGACGCTGCTCTGTCACAATTCCCGAGGAATGCTGGCACTGTGACGCATGTGTTTTGAACTGCCCTGTTGAAGGGGCTGTAAGACTGCGAATCCCTTTGCCGGCAATGATACTTTACAAGTAACCTGTCAATTCCGAGGCTTTGATTCACCTTGTTGAAAATCACTATTTAGCATGATGCTCTAAGTTGTGCGCCTAATCTAAAGGAGGTTTAAATGTTCGTTGAGAAGGTCCGGACAGATATTCTGTGTGTGGGCGGAGGTATAGCCGGTTTGATGGCTGCCATACGGGCAAGCGAACTTGGGGCTGACGTCATCGTGGCTGACAAGGCCAATACGAGGTATAGCGGCAGCAGTGGCGCAGGCAATGACCATTTCATGTGTTACATACCCGAGATTCATGGCCCTGATATCAGACCGATTATCGAAGAGGTCCAGCGGTCGCTCGTGGCCGGCATGACCCACAGTGATTTTGTGCCTATATGGCTGGAGAGAACATTTGACATCATCAAGCTGTGGGACAGTTGGGGCATTCCCATGAAGTATAACGGGAGATACGAATTCGCCGGGCATGGGTATCCCGGAAAACCACTCCTGTTCATCCATTACAGCGGACAGCACCAGAAAAAAGTCCTGACAAAAGAGGCCCTTAAAAGAGGGGTAAAGATCATCAACAGGGTCATGGTATTTGATCTGATCACGGATGAAAACAGGGTGGTCGGGGCCCTTGGAACGGATACCAGAGAGGAAAGGCTTATCGAGTTTCGAGCCAGGAGCGTGATTTTGGGAACAGGCAGCTGCATCAGGTTATACCCGGCGCCTAATCCGGCTTCCATGTTTAATGTGGCATACTCCCCCGGGGTTACCGGAGATGGTCCGGCCATGGCATACAGGGCGGGGGCGGAACTGACCAATATGGAGATACCCTTGCGGTGGGTAGGCCCGAGGTATTTTGCAAGGTGCGGAAAAGCGACCTGGATTGGTGTTTTGCGCGATTCCCAAGGAAGTCCCGTTGGTCCATTCGTTACCCGGCCCGAAAGAAAATACGGAGACGTGGCCTCTGATATATATCCGAAGGTATTTGAAGACTATAACAGATCAGGCAAAGGACCGGTTTACATGGACTGCCGGGGAATTTCAGATGAAGACCATGAGTATATGATGTACTTCTTTAAAAACGAAGGCCTTAGCTCGCTTGTGCATCATTTGGAGGACGAGCGGATCGATCTGAGAAAAAATCCGATTGAATTTGCGACATACGAAATGATGCCAAAAGGCGGTCTCTATCATAACGGGAAAGGAGAGACTTCGATCAAGGGCCTTTTTTCCGTTGGGGATGAGGCCTACGCCAGTATGGGGATTTCCATGGCATCCACATACGGGTGGCTCACAGGTGAGCATGCTGTGAGGTATGCCAAGGATTCGGAATCTCCCGACAAGGATATCGCTAAAGAAGAGGTAAACGCAAAGAAGGCCATGGTTGAAGATATCAGGATGAGGGAGGCCGGGCCGGACTGGAAGGAGGTAAATATAGCGCTTCAACAGATCATGGAGGATTATGCGGGCTCGAACCGTTCAGAGACCTTGCTGAATGCAGGTTATGGCCATCTTCAAAGATTAAAAGATAAAACTCTTTCAACAGTGACGGCAAAAAATCAGCACGAGTTATTGCGGTGTCTTGAGGTGCTGGATCTTCTTGATATTGGGGAGACGGTGTTTGTCGGAGCCAAAGAAAGAAAAGAGACCAGGGGGATGCATGTCCGTTCGGATTATCCGTTTACCAACCCGTTGCTTGAAAAATTTTTACTGGTTAAAAGGGTTGACAACAAGCCTGTGATACGATGGATAGACATAAAGCGATGATAAATGATTTTTTATGATGAACCTGTGAGAAACCTTATCCGCGACCAGAGGGCTTCGAATCCATCACAATGGATCGGATCCCAGGGGCTTAAATTGCAGGGTGGATTCGACATCAGGCGAAAAGACTTTGCCGGATTGAAGAAGTGGTTCCTTGAAAAGGTACTTGAATTCTTCTCCGAAATCCAGAACATGGTCTATGTTGTCGTGATCGTCGAGCAGTTTAATGAGAAGCGCATTTTGGCCACACTAGAGTCAATGGAAAAGCACCTCATGAGGTCATCCAAGAAATGGAAAAACTTCCTATTATAATACTATTTCTCAGCCATTTATGGGTGGATGGTTCCTTAGGTATTCTTCCCGTCATTATTGCCAAAATGAAAGAGGTGTTTGGCCTGAGTTATCTTCAGGCCGGTCTTTTTATGACCATCATGAATGTTACTTCCTCAGTGATTCAGCCCGGTTTTGGATATATCACGGATCGTTTTAAACTGGGATGGTTTATTCCGGTTGGTATGCTCTGGACATCGGTTATCATAGGCCTTATAGGCTGGTCACCGGACTACCTTTCCGCACTGATCATAGTGGGATTATCAGGCTTCGGAACCGCGGCTTTTCACCCATGTGCCATGACGGCTGTCTACCTTGTAAGCGGTACACATCGCGGGCTGGGATCTGCCGTTTTCAACACCGGAGGTCACTTGGGATTTGCATTGGGGCCCGTGATTGGAAGTTTCTTGATTTTTAGATTCGGTCTGCACGGGACAATAGGACTCATGTTCCCTGCTTTGCTGTTATTTTTCTTTATTTTCTTCTATTCAGGAGATCTGCTGCACCGTGAAGAGGTTGTTAAGTCCAATTCCGGCAGTGATTCCGGAAAGGGACCTTATACCGTTCCCTATATCTCGATTACCATAGTGTGTCTCATTATTACCATTCGTTCATGGATCTACATAAGCTTTCTCACCTACCTTCCCATGTTCTTTCAGACCCGGGGCGTCCATCTAAAAACCGGGAGTCTGATGCTGACCACCTTTTTAATAGGCGGGGCCATAGCCGGGCTTTATGGCGGTCACCTTTCAGATCAGATAGGAAGGCGAAAAGTGGTTGCGGTAAGCATGATTCTCTTTTCCGTTATCACATCTTTATTCTTAATATCAAGCGGACCTTTATTGTGGGTACTGGTTGGAGCCTCAGGGGCGGCACTCCTGGCCTCTTTTTCGGTGACTATTGTTATGGCCCAGGAGCTTTTACCTCATCGCCTGGGACTGGCCTCAGGATTGGCCCTGGGGCTGGGGTTTGGTACAGGGGGTCTTGGTGCGGCCCTTTCAGGTTATCTTTCGGATATGTTCGGCCTTTATACGACCTTCTGGATTCTGACACTCGTTTCTTTGCTCGGGGCTCTTCTGGCAGCCATGGTAAAAACCAGGCCCCAAATCGCAAATGACGGTATTTGACATCATTACAGTGAACTTGACTCCAGGTTATAAGATAATATTCGTCAACAAGGCTGCGGATCTAAGAAAATCAGCGAAACCGGTATAAGGCAGCAATTCCTACAAACACCCGTTGCCCGGAGAGAGAATTTAAAAAGCTGTTAAAAAAAATCACACTTGCTCTTCATGTGTAATGCTTTCGGATTTTGCGATAGCGATTACAATTTCTATAAGTTCTTCAACGACCGCCTCTATGATCTCGTCACCGATCTCTTTAGTGGCTACGCACGGATTTTTAACATGAATACCGCTATCCCTGACCCCTCCTATTCTGGAATAAAAAAACACCTGCTCCCGGCACAACGGCATAACGTATTTAGGGGGTAAAGGAAAGAGATGAGACCCTGAGTAACATTCATCGCTTTTGACATTCTCCGGTTGTAGCGCCATGGCAATGGCGGTTTCTCTCTCACCGGCGTGTCCCTGATCGTGTATTTCTCCTTTTTTTATCTCGGCCCATTTATCAGTAGCCAGTAGAAGTGAACTTGTGGCGAATAAACCGGCATCCGTGAATTCGAGATTCACTTTCCTGAGGGCCATGGCGATGGCTTCCGTGTTTTCTCTGTGCCCGTTAATCACAAGAACATTTTTGAACCCCTGCGTCCAAAGGCTCCTTACAACCTCCTCAATCAACCTCATTACAGTTTCGGCACTGATGGAAATGGTCCCCGGCAAAAGCTTTTTAAACGGTGGTATACCCGATGCCTCACTGTATGAGATGGTGGGGGCAACCAGTACACGGATATCATGTTTCTCGCTAACCCTCCTGGCCACTTCATTAGCGTAATGAACGGCGGAATGGGTATCGAAATTAACCGGGAGATGTCTTCCGTGCTGTTCCGTGGCGCCTATGGGCAGGATAACCACATTGGTTTTTTTTAATACATCTGCAATTTCCGGCCATCTCATCTCTTCAAATCTTACTTTCATTTTAACCCTCCTTTCATATCCCCGGATGCCCGGGCCTAAATATATGGTTTTGCTTCTTTATGAACGATTTGAGCATAAAAAATTGGATTTCTGAATTGATTATATGAAAAGGTTCGATAATGGAGTCGATAAGAACTCGCTTTTTGCAGGAAGAAATATAGGCAATTTCCCCTTGCGGGTCAATCAAAATACAGCTTATGATGTTGTGAAGGCAGCAACTAACCACAATATATAATTTTTCTTCCTTTCTTATAGGAAAAAATCTCAGATCTCTTCATCCGGCTGTTTAAGACGGCCTTTGCCGGGAAAGGTATATAAGGTTAATTTTTCCACTTCTCATACCTAAACTCTTTCTCGTCCCTCACCTTTGTCAGTGTTTCATTGAAAGGCCCGATGTAAACCAAGCATCAGGCCTTTCGCTATCACAACCTCAAACTTTCAAATGCAATTCTTGTTATTTTCTACCGTTTCAATCCTTTCCACTTATAGCAATATCTTTTTACGTGAAAAAGCCAGAATGCCCCGTGCTTTGCACGGGGATGAATGGCCGTAGGGGTTTGGGGGCGGAGCCTCTAAAATCAAACAGGCTTTTTCCTTAGAAGAAGCCCCGACCTTTGGTCGGGGTTCTTCACTTTATGCTTGTTTTATAAATCTGCAAAAGATAAAATTTTGTTTTACACCTGAGGGTATCACATGATCTTCTTCGGAAGATTCTACCAAATTAAAATTATCTCCCAATTCATCATGCAAAGTGTCAGAACAATATCTTACGACAGGAAGACCGCTGCATTTTTGTGGGGCATCTAAACTAAAAGTCGCAATGATTAGATGACCGTTTAGTTTTAAAGCTTGATTAAGAGAATTTATGTATCCCTTTCTGTCTCCAGCTTCTGTAAGGAAATGAAATACAGCTCGATCATGCCAGACATCATATTGTTCCACGACGTTGAATTTTGTTATATCAGCCTCTATCCATTCAATTAGGCTGGATTTTTCTCCAAGTTGTGATTTAGCTTTTTCGATCGAGATTCCAGAAATATCCAAAACAGATAGTTTCTTATACCCTTGGTCAAGAAGCTGTCCGATCAGTTTTGAGGTTCCACCACCAACATCGATAATCCTGCAGTCAGTCCCCGTACCCGTATTATTGATAAGTTTTAGGGAGTTTTCAGGATGGACTTGATACCAGCCGACCTCAGTGGACGCGTGTTTTTTATAGACACGTTCCCAATGATCTTTACTACTTTGTTTAAATGGCCACAATTTTGATACCGCCATCAAATAATAGGGATATTTGTATCTATATTATCTCATCTTTTAGTGGGATAGAGAATGATCCTATCTTTTACCTCTTCGCCAAAATCGATACTATGCCTTAAAGGAGTTTTTATCAAAATCTCGTTTTGTAATCGCAACCACTTTCAATAAATAGTAACTGCTCAGGTAGATAGGCTGTAGGCATTTAGGCTGTAGGAGAGAATCATGCGTGATCATAGGTCGCTCAGAGTGTTTGAATTGGCTATGGAGACGGAGAAGGTTTTTGGTGCCCAGCTTCGATCAATGCGCAAAAACTAATAGCCTACAGCCTATAGCCTAAACCAGATAGCCTTTAGCCTACAGCCTAAACAACCTGAATAGTTACGAAAAATTTTGATATATAACAGCGCAAGACTGAAGGATGATTGCTTAAAATATAAGGTGTCCAATACTTCCCTTTTGTCCCATGTCGAGCCCCGACCCCGTTATTCATAAAATATGAAATGTCAAACTAATAATTCGAGTTTTCAAGTTTCCGGCTTTTTCCCTGATACGAGGCCAGAACGAAAACAGAGGGGTCGGGATCTCAAGGTATTTAATGAACCGAAAAGGGCGGTGTTCGGGCCGGAAGCGGATGTGCCCCATGTACTCAACCTTCTACCAAATGTGGCGCCTTCATAATCGGCGCTGAATGCGGCGCTCGGGATAGGATTGCCGTTATAGTCAACGATATTCAGGTATGCGGATTATCTCATAACCCCTTGCTCGTCTTTATGGCATAAACCCTGGTGGAAGTGCCTGACTGGAGATCCCTCTGGATCTCTGCCTGTAACGACCTCAGATCGTTTAGATCCGCCTGGCCGTATTCAATCTTCTGGCCTGGAAGGGAAACCGTGACAACCCGGTCCCTGTGGCCAATGCCAGGACGGCCGCCTTTACGCTAGCAAGATCCGAATATAGGAGGTATCGAGGTATGAAGCAGACCTCTACCAGATTATAAAACGGGTTTTTGGGAGGGGGAAAATAAGGATTATTGTTTGTAATCAATATAAAAATCATTTAAACTGCAAAATATGACTTTGGCAAGTAAGCATAAGCCTAAGGGGCGAGAGGGTCAATACAATATACGGGATTTACCTTCCCCCTTTCATCAGGCTAAAATCTTAGATTCTGAGGTGATTATGATAACCGGTTTCATTTACTTGAGAAGCCTTTTGTTATTTAATCAACCGCTGATTTTCCATTAAATCGTTTAAAGGAGGGCAAATTGATAAATAGGCAAATGGAAAAAAGTTATAAGAAAGGGGAATTGATATTAAAAGAAGGGACATCTGGAAGCGCGGCTTATATGATCAATTCCGGCAAGGTTGAGGTTTTTCGTACTATCGAAGGGAAAAAAATTGTTATAGCATCCCTTGGGGAGAACCAATTTTTTGGTGAAATGAGTATGATCGATGATAGACCTCGCTCTGCAAGCATTGTAGCTATTACCGATGTTGAAGTTACTGTTATCGAGCCTGAAAGATTCAATGAGCTATTTTATTCTAATCCTGAAGGGTTAAGGGCATTTTTGAAAGATATTTTTGAAAGACTAAGAAATATTGACCAGACTGTTATTGATATGATAGTTGGCAAGACCGCATCAAGTTATTTCGGGAGAGAAGTTGTTCTTTCTGGTATTACGCCCGTTGCAAAGAAAGCATTGGGCAATACAGCTATGGAGATCAAGAAGTTCCCTTTTAAAATAGGAAGGAAGACTGAAAATTTCTACAATGATTTGTTTTCACATAATGACTTATATCTTCGAGATACTCGACCATACAATGTCTCTCGAAATCATTTATCGATACAATATTATCAAGAAAAGTTTCATATCAGAGACAGAGGAAGCATGCTGGGAACTATTGTAAATGAAACAAGGATAGGTGGGCCGGTTAAAAGACATGAGATAGAACTGTTAAGAAATAGAGAAAATATAGTTATTTTAGGTTCTTACGAGGCTCCATTCCAATTTAAGATCAGTGTGCCTTAACTATCGCCTATGAGAAAGTAAGTCAAGAAAAAACAGCTCTACATTGACAAGAAAATCATTTTTTCTTGCTTACGTTCTCCGCTCGTTGGCATTGGCAACGTTGTTCTTTTGAACCCCATTTTATCTATCTTAACGGATCTTTCTTTATCTGAAGGCTATTAAACCCACATTTTGCATTAGAGAACAGTAAACCCTTTCCCCCTGTAATGAAAGGGGTTCCCAGAGTTAACATTTTAAAGCATCAGTAATATATGGTTTCCCGGGGCCAATCTCAGGCTATTTTCCCTGAAAATTGAAATTTCATAACTCATCTCTGATCTACTGCATTGCAGTTCAGACTATGAGAAATCAAGCATATACGTTTGAGCATTGAGATTATTTTTGCTCTCAGCCTTTTTTCCTGCACAGACAGACGTAATATCTTTTTACGGCCGGCACCTCCCAATAACCCGGGAAGAATAAAATACTTGTAACGCAAAGTTTTGAGTTGTTCTTGAGGTCGATTCGGATTTATTATGGTGCTATTGAGATAAACAGTCAAATTACCACCGCCTCAGGCGGTGGTAATTTGACTTCGTATGATGCGACAGTAGTTACGCCGTAAAAACAGAGGGGTCGCGTCTTCACTTTTCACTGTCGTCTTCTATTTGTCAAATTTCATAAGGGGGGGGGCATCGGTTCCAAAACAACTTACAAAAAACAACAGGGTCTTGAAAATTAAGTGTTGAAAAATTGTAACTGCTCAGGTAGATAGGCTGTAGGAGAGAATCATGCGTGATCATAGGTCGCTCAAAGCGTTTGAATTGGCTGACGAAGTGGCGCTTCTGATCTATCGAGCTCATAGAGAATTTATTATCAGAATTCCCCTCTCAGGAGTTCTGATAAAGATGTCTAACATTACAAAATACATCTATCGCTTTTGCCCACTATACCCCGGTGGGATAAGAGCCCCTTCTGGAAAGGGCAAGGTAAAGAACCGGATTAACAGTTCAGCTCATTTGTAAATAAACCTTTCCTTTTTAAATTATTTCCTTTATACTACCCTTGTAATTTTTAATCTATCTATTAATCTCCCGTATTTCTTCATATTGTTAAAGGATATTTGACTAAATGAAACGCTTCATCGATCAGGAATTATTAAAATGGAAACATCGTAAGCGACGAAAACCTCTTATAGTCCGTGGCGCCAGGCAGGTTGGTAAGACCTATTCAATAAGGTCTTTTGGGGAGAACCATTTCGATATGTTCGTGCTGGCGGATCTGGAACGAAACCCGGAGTTGCATCGCATATTTAGCGGCAAATTAGACGCTAAGCAGATCATCGCAGATCTGGAAATCCTCCTCAGACAGAAAATTCAACCTGGGAGAACCCTGCTTTTTATCGATGAAATTCAGGCATGTCCAAGGGCAATTACCGCCCTTCGTTACTTGTATGAGGAGATGCCTGATCTGGATGTGATTGCAGCGGGTTCTCTCCTTGAATTTGCCATGAAAGATATCTCATTCCCTGTTGGAAGGATACAGTTCGTCCAACTATACCCCCTTAGCTTTGTTGAATATCTTTTAGCAATCGGTCATAACGAAGCAGCAGGAATCCTTCTTGAACCCCCAAAAGCGGTTTCAGAGTCAGTGCATGAGTTTCTGTGTGAAGAACTCCGGAGATATTTTTTTATTGGTGGTATGCCGGAAAGTGTCCTCTCTTTTGTAGAATCAGGATCCATGCAGGAGGCATTTGAGGTTCAGGCCGAGATCTGTGAAACCTATCGTATGGATTTCGCGAAATACCGTCCGCAGGTAAACAAAGATTGTCTGAACTCAGCATTAACATCCATATCACAAAACGTGGGACAGCAGATAAAATATTCAAGACTCACTACGGGCTTTTCAAACCCGACTTTAAAAAAAGCATTTGATCTGCTTACCATGGCAAAGATTATTACGAAGATCCCTTCTGCTGACCCTTCAGGCCTTCCCCTTGGCGCTTCATCTTCCGATAAAGTATTCAAAGGCCTGATGGTGGATATAGGTCTAATGCGTTATCTTACAGGGATGCCTATAGATGTCGAATACCAAAAAGCGGAATTACTCGGTATTTATCAAGGCGGTATGGCAGAACAATTTGTCGGCCAGGAGATGCTTTTGTCCCAAAATGACAACCTTTATTACTGGTCAAGACGAGCAAAAAGCAGTTCGGCGGAAGTCGATTATCTGGCTATTATTGACGGAAAAATCTATCCGGTTGAGGTAAAAAGCGGACCTTCCGGGAGACTTAAAAGCCTGCACCTCTTTTTAAAGACCTATCAGAACTGCCCGAAGGGGATCGTTTTTTCCACAGGGCCCTATAGGGAATTAGCTGAAGAGCGTATCTCCTTTGTGCCGTTATATTATGCTTTTTCTGCAACCGGAGGTAAGGTTGATTTGCAAGTGAGATAGTCGGGTTTGATACTTTGCAGATATCTGAAATAATGAGTGTTATCTGAAAGCTTGTGATATTATTTATGGTTTTGGAACTGTGGCTGGGTAATATGTGATTACGTTGAAATCTACGACTGGGTTTTAATCCGCCAGAGGCGGACGAGCCCGCATAAGGAGGGCATGACTTGCAGACAATAGAAAAGCAGGATCCGCGATTCTTCTATGGCTATGTGATTGTTGTTCTCGTATTCGTTGTCATGCTGCTCTCGTGGGGCATATTCCTGAGCTTTGGGGTCTTCTTTGAGCCCATGTTAGAGGAATTCGGCTGGACAAGGGCCATGACCTCCGGGGCCTATTCGATCGCATTCCTGGTCATGGGGCCTTTCGGCCTTGGTGTGGGACGGCTCACGGACAGGTATGGACCCAGGGTCGTCATATCCGGGTGCGGCCTTTTGTTAGGCACGGGCCTCCTCCTGATGACCCGGATAAGTGCCCTATGGCAGCTGTATCTGGTTTACGGCGTAATCATAGGTATCGGCATGAGCGCCACTTGGGTACCAGCTAACTCCATCGTACCCAGGTGGTTTGTCAAGAGAAGGGGCCTGATGACCGGCATCGTATTAAACGGTAACGGCATGGGCACATTAATCATTCCCCCAATTGCCGGATGGCTCATAGCGACATACGGTTGGCGCCTTGCCTATGGTGTGACGGGTATGGCAGCCTTTGTATTGATCATACTTGCGGCCCAGTTTCTGAAAGCGGAACCGGCCAAGGTGGGTCAACTGCCGTATGGGGCTGATAATGAGGCCGAGAGCGTTGTCATGAACAATGGCGGGTATTCTCTTAAGGAGGCCATACATACAATGCAGTTGTGGCTTCTGAGCGGCGTCTCATTCTGTCTATGGCTCGTTATTGGTGTCATCATGGTTCATATAGTGATCCATGCCACAGGGATGGGCATGCCTGCCTCAAGCGCCACACGCATCCTTGTCCTTATCGGCGGTGCAAGTATCGTGGGGAGGGCCGCTATGGGCGGTTTTTCCGACATGATAGGGAACAGGAAGGCCCTTATGCTCAGTTTCGCCATTATGGCGGCCTCCATCGTATGGCTCATGATATCGGGCAATTCCTGGATGCTTTATCTGTTCGGCATAGTATTCGGTTTCAGCTACGGTTCCTTGTCGCCCCTTGTATCACCCGCGGTGGCGGAACTGTTCGGCCTCAGTTCTCACGGGGCCATCTTTGCGGTTACGTTTCTTTGGGGAACTATCGGAGAGGCCATAGGCCCTTTCGTGGCCGGATGGATATTTGACCTGACCAGCAGCTATCAGGGGGCCTTTCTGATATGCCTGGCAATCAGTGTCATGGGCGTCATATTAAGCTCCATATTAGGACCCATACGGCGCTGCTCTGCCGGATAGAGAAAGAGGCCTGGGATTGAGAGTTGAAACGTGCGCAGGGATTTGATATCTATTACCTGAATCCCGCTCCCAACAAAGCGCTGGACATTGATCATTGCCCTGTTGTGTTTCTCAACGACATGTCAGCATATGCTAGGCGAAGAGGTAAAGGTTTAATAGTGATAAAAGAGGATAAACGCCAATCAGGGGTCGATAAAGGTTTGATTGCCATGTTTCTCAAGATGTCAGCCGAGGAACGCCTATTGGCCAATGATAATGCTGTGCATACAATTCAGGAGCTGAGGGGTGCCTTCCGACAAAGAAAAACCCGAAAACGCAGGCCTAAGCGCACTTCTTGAAGGTCTTACCGATGCTGGAATTGAGTTTATTTTAGTAGGCGGCCTTGCAGCCGTCGTGCGAGGGTCACCAATCACAACAATTGACGTGGACATCGTTCATCGCCAAACAGCCGATAATATTGGCAAATTGCTCGCCTTCCTCAAGTCGATCGATGCATATCATCGCCGCTTGGACGATAAAATAATTGAGCCTGCCGCAAAGCCGTTAATGGCCGCGACTACAGGTTTAGGCATACGGCGTATCTCGAGTATGGACTGATGGAATTTTGCTGCCAGGTCATATAGCGCGGCGCCATTATTCTTGTCGGAATCAGACACCCATCTTAGATCGCCTCCGGCACAGAATGCCTTGCCCTCACCAGTAATGACGACGGCAATAACGGTCCGGTCCCCTGTAAGCTCAATGAGCCTTTCTGACAGGGAATTGAGCAGCTCCATGTTTAACGCGTTATATACCTCCGGCCGGTTCAGTGTTAACCTGGCAATACCTTCGGTAATCTCTAACCTAACAGGTTCAGCCATCATTAATCTCCCTCTTTAAGTATATTACCTGAATTTTGCACCAACTATCTACTGCGGCTTGAAGCGCCTTATCTTTAAAGCTCGTTTCATGATTTTGATCCTCACCATATGGATAATATGCTTGCGGGTCAAAATCAACTATCTACTGCGGCTTGAAGCGCCTTATCTTTAAAGCTCGTTTCATGATTTTGATCCTCACCATATGGATAATATGCTTGCGGGTCAAAATCACTCCAACTTCGCTTTAAATACAAGGCTTTCGGCGCCTCGCTACGATACTTGGTGCAAAATTAAGGTATTATAATTTCTGCAATATAATGTCGGCCATGATCCTGCGGGTTGGATCTAAATTGAAAAATTAAACATATCATGTTAATTAGTGTCCATCCAGAAATAATAAAATCTGGATGGAGCGTTCAGCTCTCAGCGGTCAGCGATCAGCCAAATCCCTTGTAATGAAATGCTTTTTGCTGACGGCTGAATGTCCCGCTGTAGCGGGACTGATAGCATGAATCTAAAAACAAATGTTTTTGGATGAACACTAATTAGAATTGTGTATTCAGGTTCACGGTTCACGGTTCACAGTTCACGGTTGATTACATTGCGCTTTTCATATTTCCAGAGCGACATAGAGTATGCTGTTGCTTTTCCGTGCAAAACCGCTTGGTGTATCGTAAAAACCGGATGAAATCGGTATTCGTCTCTGAATTCAACCCCTCTTTCAACAGTTTAACTTGAACCTTGAACCTTGAACATGAATAGTCACTAATTATATACTATTCAGATAGCACAGTTTTGACGATAGAATAACCCATAATCAGTAATGTCCGGTTAGGATTTTGCAATGCCGGCATATGGAAGTTAATGGCCGGTGGGGGTCTCTTTTCATGGTCGAACTGCCATTATGTGCAGTGCATCCACATGGAGCCGGAGGAGGCGGACGGGGGGCTTCCTCGGATATTATCCGGTCTGAACGAGGCTGAATAACGAAATGATATGATGTCTTTATTAAAAAGAAGATCGAACTGCGCGTTTAATCATATTTCAGCGGGGTCGTTATGATCAAAAATATCGAATCTATTATGAGTCCGAGGTCAATAGCCGTGGTAGGGGCGACTAACCGGCCCAGTAGCGTCGGGCGTTCCGTGTTTCGAAATATCCTTGACGCGGGGTATCAGGGGGTCCTCTATCCTGTCAATCCGAAGGCAAGGTCGGTCCAGAGCGTGAAGGCGTATCCACGTTTGCAAGAGATACCGGATGAAGTGGACATGGCAATCATTATCGTACCTGCTGATATGGTATCCAGGATCATGGAGGAGGCAGGTAAGAAGAAGGTCAAAGGGGCCATTATCATTACTGCCGGCTTTAAGGAGATCGGCGGTCATGGCATAGAGCGGGAAAACGAGCTGAAGGATGTAGTCCGGAAGTATAGTATTCGTCTGGTGGGCCCCAACTGCCTCGGGATCATCAATAATAATGAAGGCGTCAGGATGAACGCAAGTTTTTCCCAGAAGATGCCGAAGAGCGGAAACATCGCGTTTATCTCACAGTCCGGAGCCCTTTGTACCGCGGTTCTCGATTATGCGGAGGGAAGGGATATCGGATTCTCGAAATTTATCAGCTTCGGGAATAAGGCCGATGTGAACGAGATTGACCTTTTGCGTTATCTTGAAAAAGATCCTGATACGGACGTTATCCTCATGTATCTGGAGGACATCACCAACGGCCGGGAGTTTTTAGAGACCGCCCGGGAGATCACGTGGACGTCCCATAAACCCATGCTCGCCATCAAGTCCGGCCGTTCTCCCGAGGGGGCAAGGGCTGCTGCATCGCACACCGGTTCATTGGCAGGTTCTGATAACGCCTATGACGCCATATTCAGGCAGAGCGGTATCCAGAGGGTGGAAGGGATTAACGAGCTTTTCAACTATGCCGTCGCCTTTTCAAAGCAGCCGGTACCCAAGGGAAACCGTATAGCCATAGTCACTAATGCCGGAGGACCGGGCATAATGGCTACTGACGCGGCCATCCGGCATAACCTGGAAATCGCATCCCTGTCGGAAGAGACAAAACAGGAGCTGAAAGAGAACCTTCCGCCGACCGCAAGTATAAATAATCCCGTTGATCTGATCGGTGATGCCACATACGAGCGTTATGAGGCCGCTCTTCGCTGTACCCTTATGGACGAGAACGTGGACGGGGCCATCGTGATCCTGAGTCCCCAGGCCATGTATGCCCCGTTGGAGACGGCCGAGATCGTACCTCGTGTTGTGGAGGGCATCGATAAAACCGTACTCTGTTCTTTTATGGGTATTCTGGACGTGTCCGAGGGCGTCAAATATCTGGAGAAGCACGGCATCCCCAATTATCCCTTTCCCGAAGCAGCCGTAAGGGCCATGGCCGCGATGGTCAGGTACGGAGAACTAATGGGTCTCGACAAGAAAAAGGTGCGAAGAATGGCTGCTGACCGGGATACCGCCTCTGAGATCATAAAAAGGAGGCTCAAGGACAGGGATACCTATTTCATGTCTGAAAGAGAGGCAAACGATCTTCTTCAGTGTTACGGATTTCCGGTCTTAAAGAATCTTCTTATTGAAGATTTAACACAGGCGGATAGGGTGTTTGATGAGATAGGATCTGCGGTGGTAATGAAGATATCGTCTCCTGACATTGTCCACAAACTTGACGCGGGAGGCGTCCTGCTGAATATCAAGACAAAAGAAGCAGCTCAAGAGGCCTATGAAAAGATTACTGAAAACGCGCGGAGATATAATCCCTCGGCACGGATTGACGGTGTCATCATGGAGAGGATGGCGAGACGCGGTGTGGAAGTGATCCTGGGGGCCACCAGAGACCCCATGTTTGGTCCGGTCTGTATGTTCGGACTTGGCGGAACATTTGTCGAGATCTTGAAAGACGTGACCTTCGGGCTGGCTCCCATGTGGGAAATAAGCGCGGAGCTAATGATTAAGGGCATCAGGGCATACAGTGTGCTCAAGGGGGTCCGCGGTGCTCCCCCTTCAGATGTCGACGCAATCCGGGATTGTCTCCTGAGACTTTCCCAGATGGTCAGCGACCACCCGGAGATCGCGGAGATGGATATCAATCCTCTGATTGTCTATCCTGAGGGGGATGGGTGTGTGGTGGCTGACAGCAGGATCCTTTTGACAAAGGTCCCCGCGTAATCTCGCCCCTGCTTTGAGCCTCGTATCATTTATTATCCTATGGGGAGAGTTAGAGGGTATTGCCTGAAAGGAGCAATCTAACCCGGCAATGCCCATCTCTTCAAGGTGATATCTACTACCTTTAGAGGAAGTGGTCAATATTTGGGTTTTACCAAGTCAGTTGCAGATTTCAAGGGATTCAGAGGCATAAAACCCAAATATTTGACCACTGCAGAGGAGAGTGGATTTTCAAAAAGATATCACCCTGAAGAGACAGCCATTACCTCCTTTGGCAAACACACTCCTTTGGGTTGTTTAAAATACCACGTCCTTCTTACCCCGTGGTGCGGGGGGAAACTTAGATGGATATGGATTTATCAATATTCCTACAAACCTGTAGTAAGTGTATAAAGATGCGTTACAAGACACTAGCTCGCAAGATCCGCGGTAGTTAAGGGTTATTTTCATGACGGAATATAAGGAACGTATTTACAGGAAAAGGGTCAATGCCGGAGACCTGGTATCTTTTAATGTGGCGGTTAAAGAGACGGATCTTTGGGTAAGCTCTGACCGGGATCTTGAAAAGGAGACAAGAGACCTGGTCTTTGACTGCAGGAACCATCTTGAAAGCTATATCCGGTCCAATCCGGAATTTAAAAACACCCTTCAACCATATCCGGAAGACCCATATGCTCCGCCCATGGTGCAAGAGATGATCCGGGCCACAAGGACCGTGGGAGTGGGGCCCATGGCCTCTGTAGCCGGGGCCGTCGCCCAGTCTGTTGCAGAGGGTCTTCTCGGATCGACGGATCAGGTTATTGTCGAGAACGGCGGTGATATCTTTTTAAGGGTTAATAGGCCGGTAACTGTCTCTGTCTTCGCGGGAGAGTCTCCATTGAGTGAAAAGATCGGCCTTATGATCCCCACAGGACAGATGCCTCTGGGCATATGTTCATCTTCCGGGACCGTGGGTCATTCCCTGAGCATGGGCGCGGCTGATGTGGTCTGCCTCCTATCCCCATCCGCTCTCCTGGCGGACGGCGCGGCAACAGCCCTGGGAAACAGGATAAGGGAGAAAAAGGACCTGGAGAGAGTTAAAGAATGGGCCGATGGAATAACGGATCTTCTGGGAGGCGTCGTGATTTTGGGTGACAGCATGGCCACATGGGGGGATATAGAGCTGGTGGGGCTGTAGTCGCATTAAATCAAATCCGGATTATTCAGAAGGTTTTTTCAATGACCACTGTTAATTGCACTATATTGCTTGTGATGCTGGTTACTGGATACTCGATGGCAGATATAAGAACCAGTTCAAGCATCCGGTATCCAGCATCCAGCATCCAGTTTTTGATTCTATACCTAGGCGGGACCAAGTCAGGATTCCGAATTTTTTTAAAGATAATACAATTTTTCATCCACTTTTGGCGGACGTTTTTTAGGGCCCTTGTGGGATTTTTCTTTAAAGCTGAATGGGTCCTCCTCTTCCAGGAGGTCTCCCATCTCCGCCTCAATCTGTTCCGGATCTTCACCCGTCTCCATCCTGGCCAGGGCCTCCTCCATCCCCGGACCAAGGTTGAGCCCTGTCATATCAGTAAGCTTCCGCATCATATTGGCGGCCTGCCTCGGATCATCTTCATCCATATGCTCAGCCTCCTTTGCCAGGAGGTTCATGGCCTGCTCCATCTTGGATTCGTCGATGTCCGGCATGTGCATATCTTCTTCCTCTCCCCTGTTTCGAGGTGTTGAAAAGGTTGACATACGGCGATCCAGTTTCGTTTTCTTGCATTTGGGGCAGTCAGGTTTTTTATCCACATTGACCGAACTGGATAAGAAATTGAATATCATGTGGCAATTTTTGCAATAAAATTCATATATCGGCATGGTAAGTCCTTCTATTCATTGAAATACAAAATAAATCATTTTCAGTCAAATGTTTTATAAGTGCACGGCCCAAATCCACCATCTAATTTCCACATCATCAATGCGGATAAAGGATTTTGGTCTGTCCCTGGGCACCAGCAAGGTATTAGATGCAAGGCGCCGAGGAGCGACGACTGAGGCGT
>JAFDAM010000017.1 GCA_019313825.1 Deltaproteobacteria bacterium | reverse complement strand
CCTCGTTATCACAGACATGACCATGCCGAATATGACCGGGGACGAGCTGGCCAGGGAATTGATGTCTATTAGATCCGACATCCCCATCATCTTATGCACCGGCTTCAGCGAAAAAATAGATGAAAAAAAGGCTGTGCATATGGGGATTCGAGCTTTTGTCATGAAGCCAATAGTTATGCGGCAGATTGCCAATACGATCCGGGAGGTTCTCGATAAAAAGTGAGGCGGCCTGCGCTTATTAATATTATTATCGATACTTTCGAAAATCGGGCTGACAGCGGACGAAACATGCAAGAATACTTAAACGCGATTCCTTGTCAAAAACCCTCGCGTATAAAATCAAACCCAATTCACTCTCAACCCGCACTCCGTTACTTTCACACATTCTAAGGGTCAATTCTTTTTGATTTTAAACCATTTTTAATTAAGATAAAGATAAAAAAAAAGGACAAAGATAAGGATAAGAAGAAAGACAAAAAGAAAAACAAAAAGAAAAAGTAAAAGACCTAAGTGAGATACCAACAAACGGTTTATTGGTCAAATCCTTTTTAATAGGAAAGGTGTATAACGGCAATGGAGAACCACCTTTCAAGCGGATCCGGCATGGGTGGACATGCAGCCGAAATAATGAAACAATATTGTAACGGTTTTATCAAGAAACCGTTTGATATAAAAACACTTTCTCTGAAGATCAGGGAGATCCCGGATAGATAATCGTCTCATATTGTACTACTGCCATGTAGTACCTTGAGTTTGGCATCGATGAGCTGTTTGTGGGTGAGACGCAGCAGGTCTGCCAGCTTGTGAACGAGATAATCTTCATGTTTGTCCAATTTACCATCAACATAGGCTATTTCCCAGACTGTCTCAATGATGCGAATCTTCTCATCTATGGAATAGTTCTTATTGATAAGGCTGGTAAATCGCCATAGGTCTATGCTTCCTTCGATCTCTTCTTCAGCGGCTTTGATCAGTTCAGAGACTTCCTCATCAGACAGTAGATGGTCCTTTTTTAGAACAGATATAATGCCTTCTCGTTCCGACTCACTGAATTCGTCGTCGATATTTGCCATCTCCAGGAGAATGGCGCAAGTTGCAATACGGATATCATGCGGTTCGGATCTCTTCTGATCCTCTGGGGCGCTTTCCGTGCTTCCGCTGAAAAATCTCTTTACCAGATCAATCATTTATTTCCTTCCTTTGCGCTGAATTGTGATATAGAGTTTTTACTTCGATATCACATGGGCTAATAGGAGACAAGAGATAAATAACCCGAAATGGATAAAAACTCTCTTCCCAAAAAGATCAAGGTTGGCGCTTACTCGGGATACAAGGCGAACGAGAGGCCTCTATATCTAATTGTGGATGATATGAGATTGGAGGTGCAAAAGGTTATCGACAGGTGGTACGGCGAAGAACATGATTATTTTCAAGTACTCGCGAATGACGGAAATGTTTATCGAATTAGCCGGCACAGGACGGGGGATATATGGTCTCTGGAAAGGATTTTGAAAAGGAAGGGGGGAGAAGTAAAGAGTTTGTTCTTATAGGCTATTGCCTCGAGTCATCTCAAATTGGTATAAGCAATAACTTAATGGGTCAGCTGATTTCAGAAGATTATTGAATATAGAATATCGAACAAGGAATTTCGAATATCCTATTTTCCTTCGACATTTATTATTCCTTGTTCGATATTCAATATTTTACATATTATCAAAACAAAGAAGACTATCAGGATTCTAATAATAAGCCTCATTTATCTTTTATAAATTGGTGGATATACCCTGGAGTAGTTTATCAACAAAAGGAAGTGATGGCGCTCGCCGGATTTAAGGGCCTTTTGCTGACAGCTGACAGCATGTCGAAGATCCCGTGCACTTTACGGGGAATCCAAAAATAGGTATTTTTAGATGAACACTAATTACTCTGCGGTATAGACCCAGTTGTAATTGATTGGTCTCAGAGTGATTTTATCACCCTTTGGGTGGAGAAATTCATCCCTGAGCTTGAGCCAGTTATAGGCGGGTTTTATTTTCCTGATTTTTCCATCTTCAGGCGGCTTGGAGTATTGAGTATAATCATAGACTGCTTCGGAAATACCCACATAATAGTCCATTGCGGGATACAGATATGCGGCCTTGAATTCCTCTACCTCCACTCCCTCCTTCATTGCCAGGGCAGTGATTTGATTGTTGGTCAGTTGAATCAGAAAGAACTTGGAGACTCCTCGCTCGGTATATTTAAACATGGAGCGCGATTCTGAACTGGAGACAAATATAGTATTTATTAAGTCCAATTTTCTCAATAGCTGAGCGGCGATAAGGCCGGCTGTCCTTCTTCCCCCAACGCTGTGATGGCATCCGTAATATTCAAAAAGTTTATTCTGAAGAATCCGAGCCTCCTTGTCACCCTCTTCGTATAGATTACCCTGTATATACCTGAGCCATTTGGCCAGGTCCTCTGCGGCATCCGCAATGGGCCAGTCGATCTTTACATGGAAGTGCGTCAGGGCATATCTATTCTTTTTCTTTACTGTAGGGTCCTGCTGAATCAAGAGCGCGTAATCAACATTCAAGAGGTTTTTGATAAAATCCATCAAACGCGGCTGGTCAAAGTATCGAAGATTCTGATGGAACTTTTTGTATAAAGAGAAATTGGCCAGGTATTCAACATTCTGCTTTATTACCTTGTTCTCAGGGAAAAAGCGGATATAATTTTTCAGTTCGGGGTTTATTGCGCCTTCGCAGAAGATTACGATAAAGGTGTTGAACAGCTCCGATTCCTTCTCCATCTTTTTTGATTTGGGCCTGAGTTCGCTTTTGTCAACGAAACTATACTCCACATTGTTCTTGAGATAGTTGTAAAAGGAGTCAACCAGAGAGTTCTTCATCAATTCCAACTCAAGACCGTCTCTCAGGATCTCGTAAAGTGAGCGCCGCAGTTTTTCGTAATAGTTGAGCCGTTCCCTGTATTGCCACATAGATCAATACCCTAAGAAAGATTTACTCGAAGAATTATCGGAAAAGTCTTTTTGTAGATAACCCAAGAAGATTGAATTCGTCACTTTTAATAAGGAGGGTAAAAAAAGAACTTTTTCTATTTTAGAAATATATAGGGAATTGAGCTAAGTGTCAAGGAAAAAAGGGGAAATTGAATATTTTATCGCAATGGGTTGTTTCTGGAGAGTAGATTTGTTAACAAATGATATGAATGGAGAATGCAAGTTGAAATGAGTTATAAATTTGACAGGATTTAAAGGATATTCCGGATTATTCTTGTGCGAAATCGATTTTTTTTGGACAGTATATTAACCCAAGATTACGATTGGAAAGGGGCTTGTCCAGTTGAAGCTGGATTTGAAGGGTCGAACTTGTTTAAGCGCTGGAAAACGGCACTCCACAAGACGAAGAGGGCGGCTAATATCCTGTATTATCGGCCGGAATGAAGTACAGGACATTGTCAAGGCTGCACAAACCGCCCGCTTGGGAAGCACGACACCTTCGAACTGTAGCCAATTAGCTTTCGACCCGGAAAAGAGATAGACACTGCCCCAAAAAAACTTAATGACAATTCGCGCTTATCTGCGTCCAAAAAGGAAGGAGCAAAATAGATGAATGATAAAAGAATTTATTCAGGGGGTGAGTTTTTGATCGCGGATGCTATACCGGATGAGGTTTTTTCGCCCGAGGATTTTACTGATGAGCACAGGATGATCGGGGATACTGCCAGGGATTTTGTATTAAAAGAGATCCAGCCGAATATTGAAAAGCTTGATGAAAAGGATCACGTTCTGGTTCTCGGAATTTTGGCAAAGGCAGGTGATCTGGGTCTTCTCGGCACTGACGTGCCGGAGAAATACGGCGGGTTGGGGTTGGACAAGGTAAGCACTACCATAGTGAGCGAGACTTTAGGGCGCAGAAGTTCATTTGCCATTGTATATGGGGTGCATACGGGGATTGGGACTATGCCTATTACCTATTTTGGCAATGAAGAACAAAAGAAAAAATATCTACCCAAACTGGCATCAGGAGAATGGTGCGGCGCCTACTGCCTAACAGAGGCAGGCGCCGGCTCTGACGCACTGAATGCCGGCACAAAAGCCGTTATTTCGGAAGATGGCAGACACTATATCCTGAACGGTGAAAAGATATTTATCACCAACGCTGGTTGGGCCAGCAGTTTTGTTGTTTATGCAAAGGTGGACGGTGAAAAGTTCACCGGGTTCATCGTGGAGAAAGATTTCCCCGGTATTTCCACGGGCGCTGAAGAAAAGAAAATGGGGGTACACGGCTCTTCAACACGTCCCGTGATTATGGAAGACACGGAAGTACCTGTCGAGAATGTCCTGTTTGAGATCGGCAAGGGACACAAGATCGCCTTTAATGTCCTTAACCTTGGCAGGTGGAAACTGGGCGCGGCCAGTATGGGCGGGTCCAAGGATTGTGTCACCGGGGCTGTGAAATATGCTAACAGCAGGGTCCAGTTCAATGCGCCTATCAGCTCCTTTGGCATGATAAAGTCCAAACTTGCTGATATGGCCATAAGGACATATATGGCCGAGAGCATGGTGTATCGCCTTGCGGGTATGTTTGACGATAAGCTGGGCATTCTGGGTGAAGAGACAAGAACGAGCGGGTCTGAGAACGCAAAGGCAATTGAGGAATATGCCGTTGAATGTTCAATTGCAAAGGTTTATGGTACGGAGTGCCTCGATATGTGTGTTGATGAGTATGTTCAGATCCTGGGTGGATACGGGTTTTGCGCTGATTACCCTGCTGAGCGTTATTACAGGGATTCCAGGATAAACAGGATATGGGAAGGAACAAATGAGATTAACAGGTTGCTTATTCCCAGGACTTTAATGAGAAGAGTTATGCAGGGACGACTGAACCTGCTTTCCGAGGCAGAGGCCGTTTCAGCAGAACCAATGGAACATTCCCAGCGCTCAATACAGTTTCCTGACACGCCGCTTGCCATTCAGGAGCATATGGTCAAGATGAGCAAGAAGATCGCCCTTATTGTGACCGGAGAGGCTGTAAAAAAGTATCAGGAGGACCTGATAAAGGAACAGGAGGTCGTGGCAAGAATCGCGGACATGGTGATCGAGATCTTCGCTATGGAGAGCGGTCTCCTTAGGGCATTAAAGATTATCTCAAGAGATGGTAAAGAGATGGCCGGACACCAGATTGCGGCGGTCCGAGTCTATGTGGATGAGACCATCCCCAGGATAGAGTGTTTGGCAAGGCAGGTGTTTGCCTACATGGAAGAGGGGGAAATGCTCAGGGCGCGGCTGGCCGATTTGAAGAAACTGGCCGGTTATCAGCCAATCGACGCTGTGAGTCCGAGAAGGGCGATTGCCGACAGGATTATTGAACTGGAATCATATCCTTTTTGATCTGAAATCAAGCAGTCCTTTATTCTTGTTCAAGTGGCTTCCGATAAAGAACTATTCACCACTGAGCCACGGAGGACACAGAGGAAGAAGAATTTCTGAAAAAGTTATTGCTTTTTCTTAAAGAACGTGATTTATTCTTTCGCTTTTCAGAAACAGGATTTTCAGTACTGGATCTTGCAAGCGCCGAGTTTGCCGAAGATACAAGACATCAAGTGCGCAGCTGTAGTACTTTACCGCAAGCGCTTGATAACGCTGTAGATTCGGTGAAATCAGCGCTCCCGAAGGGTTGGCAATCTTGAAAAAACGGCGATAGTCATATTGGTAACAAATGAGTGTAAATTCAATTATTCCGGGTTTTATCTAACACATTGATTTCAGTCTTTTTTTTAAACCCTTTCAAGATTGCCAATGCAAGATTCAGGTGATAAAATAGCGTTTATAGTGAGAGGTTGATCCTCTCTCATTTGTATTATGAGGTTTTTCATGTTTGATAAGATTCAAAACTTAAGAAATATAGGTATCAGCGCTCATATTGATTCGGGTAAGACAACCCTGACCGAGAGGATACTGTACTATACAAAAAAGATATTTGCCGTACATGAGGTAAAGGGTAAAGACGGGGTGGGGGCCACGATGGATTCCATGGAACTTGAGAAGGAGAGGGGTATCACCATCTCATCGGCCGCCACTTACTGTATATGGAAAGGGCATAATATCAACATCATCGACACGCCAGGGCACGTGGACTTTACAATTGAGGTGGAGCGATCCCTGAGGGTCTTGGATGGCTCCATACTTGTGCTGTGCGCTGTGGGTGGCGTGCAGTCTCAATCCATTACCGTTGACCGGCAGATGAACAGGTATCGAGTGCCAAGGATAGCCTTTATTAATAAATGTGATCGATCAGGTGCAGATCCCAAAAAGGTCCTTGAACAGCTTCGCCAGAGACTGAACCATAATGCGGTGCTCATGCAGATACCGATAGGACTGGAAGGAGATTTTATCGGTGTTGTGGATCTTGTGGCCATGAAGGCCGTTTATTTTGAAGGACCCTATGGAGAGGATATCAAGGTAGGCGAAGTTCCTTCTCATCTCATTGACGAGGCATCCGCAAGAAGAGAGGAATTACTGGATGTAGTTTCCATGTTCTCTGATGAATTGACAGAGGCTATTTTGGAAGGTGAGGTAAGCGAGGAATTGATCCATGAAGCGGTCAGGAGAGGAACCCTGCAAAGAGAGCTTACCCCGGTCTTTGTGGGATCAGCATATAAGAACATCGGTGTCCAGCCCGTACTTGATGCCGTGAACAGATATCTGCCTTCTCCCATGGACGTGGAAAATATCGCACTGGACATGAATAATGATGAGAAAGAGGTGATATTGTCTTCCGACCCGGACGATCTCCTGGTGGCCCTTGCCTTTAAACCCGAGGTTACCCCTTACGGGCAGCTCACATATCTCAGGATCTATCAGGGTTCCATAAAAAAGGGCGATGATATTATAAATACTCGGAACAGGAAAAAGGTCAAAGTGGGAAGACTGGTCAGGATGCACGCCGATGAGATGGAAGAAATATCCGGGACAGGTGCAGGCGATATCGTGGCCCTTTTCGGTGTTGACTGCTTTTCAGGGGATACTTTTACAAACAGTCAATTAAGCTATACAATGACCTCCATGTTTGTGCCTGAACCCGTGATCTCTCTAAGTATATCACCAAAGGACAATAAGTCCGATACCAATATGGCTAAGGCCATTAATCGGTTTGTCAGGGAAGACCCTACATTTCGTTCCCATGTGGATCAGGAATCAGGAGAGACTATTATCTCCGGGATGGGAGAGTTGCATCTCGATATATATGTGGAGAGGATGAGACGGGAGTTCAACGCGGAGGTTGATACGGGTATGCCCCAGGTAGCTTACAGGGAGGCTGTCTCAAGGAGGGCGGAATTTGATTATACCCATAAGAAGCAGACTGGCGGGGCAGGCCAATACGGTAGGGTGGCCGGATATATGGAGCCGTCGGAAGATGGTGTTTATGAGTTTATTAACGAGATAAAAAGAGGGCTCATACCCACGGAATATTTGCCGTCAGTTGACAAAGGATTTCAGTCTTGTCTTCAAAAGGGGCAGTTAATCGGGTTTCCTGTTCTAGGGATGAAGGTTACAGTCAATGACGGTAAGGCACATAGCGTGGACTCGTCTGAAATGGCCTTTACCCATACGGCTATAGGGGCTTTCAAACAAGCATATAAAAAGTCCAAGCCGATTATCCTTGAGCCCATTATGAAGGTATCTATCGAATGTCCTTCAGAGTTTCAGGGAAATGTCATGTCCTCCGTCAATCAGCGAAGAGGTATGATTATAAGTGCGGCAGAGGACGGCGTGTTTACAACTGTTGATGCCGAGGTCCCTCTGTCGGAAATGTTCGGATACGCGACAACCTTGAGATCGTTAACACAGGGTAAGGCCGAATTCACCATGGAGTTTTCCAAATATTCAAAGGTCCCGGAATCCGTGGCAGAGGAACTGAAGAAAAGGCTTTTAGAAAGATCAAAGGGGGGATAGAAGCGATGAATGATTTCATAAAGGTCAGTCCGTTAAAGATCCTATATAAATCTTCTTATAAAGGATTGGGACGCGGAAACCTGGGGGTGCTCATGGCAAGGGCAGGTGTCGGAAAAACGGCCTGTCTGATTCATATCGCGTTAGATAAACTCTTTCACAAGGAGAAACTGGTCCATGTATCCCTGGAGGATGTGCCTGAGAAGGTGACCTCCTATTATAATGTGATCTTCTCCGACCTTGTAAAGGCCCTTGATATGGAAGATGAATATGAGAACAGGCTGCTCCTCGATCGAAACAGGATGATTCTGGCCTATCTGAATCAGAGCTTTGAGGTAAGGCGCCTCAGGGAAAATCTGAAAAACCTTATTGAGAAGATTGAGTTTATTCCTGACTCCCTAATAGTTGATGGCCTTGATTTCGAAGAGGCAGACAGGGAGATTTTTGAGGGTTTTAAAGAGATCGCCGCTGAATTCCAGGTGGAAGTATGGTTCTCGGCCCTCTCCCACAGGCATATTACCGATGTGAATGAGAGGGGGATACCATATCCATGTAGTCATCTGGATGATCTCTTGAGCGTCATTATCCAACTGCAACCAACTCAGGAAGGCGTCTTCCTGACGCTTTTAAAGGATCATGACAGCGAGGTAACTCCGGATGCCAGTGTAAGATTAGACCCAAACACTTTTCTGGCAACCACTTAGGCTAAGTATTTCGATTCGCAAATACTATAATGTATTTTTGTGAATATAACTTGTGCAATTGCTCACTCAGCACTTAGTCCCGAGTGAATAAATACGTCACCGAATTTATGAATCGAGGGACTAAGTTGATTTTTCCGGTTCCAGGAAGGGGGTATGAAATATCAAGATCATCCCTGGTATGGAAGCCAGAAAACTGATACCGAAAAAGTATCCATAGCCCAGCCACTGGGCCAAAAATCCGCTCATCACACCAGATAACACACCACTTATATTCATGAGGCCTGTCCCTATGGCAAAGTGGGCTGCTTTGAATTCCGGCAGGCAAGTCCTCATTAAAAAGGTTACCAGCACAGAGGTTCCAAGTCCTCCGGCAAACTGGTCAAAGGCATGGACAGCTGCAACCAGGGAGAGATTGAAGCTTCCTATGGGTGTCAGAACATCAGCGCCAGTGTTTATAATGACGTATCTATTAAGAGCGAGGGCCAGGAGCATGTAGATGATATTTGTCAGGTTTTGGGCCAACAGAAAGGGCCATAGAGTCTTTTTGAGGGTGTATCGAGAGATCATCCAGCCGCCGACCATGGCCCCTAGGATGGAGAAAGGAAGACCAATACCGCCGGATATCCAGCCATAATGCATTTTAATCCCCAAATCTACCATGAACGGGGATGCCATGCTTGCCAACATGGACTCACCGGTTCGCATGAGGATGATGAAGGCCAGAGCTACACCAATTTTTTTTCGGTCCATGTAGGACATGAAGGCTCTGGAATAAAAGGAGTCCCTATCTCTTAAAAATAAACTTTTGATTCGATCTTTGAATAGGGTCAACAGGATCAGGGCAACTAAAAGCCCTATGCCCACCCAACCGGAGAATCTAATTTTATCTATAATAGGAATCTGAGATTTTACCTGTTGATACCATTCAAGTGTGAAGATCCATCTCAAGAAGAGGAAAGCCGCCAATACGGATATAACCACGATAAATGGTTTCAGGCTTAAAAAAGACTTGAGGAGGGATCGAACAGGTATTTTTTCTGTTTCAACATTGGGTAGCAGGAGTATATGGTAGATAAAGAGGATTAATAGGAGACATGCTGCGGACATATAGCCTACCAGCCAGCTTATGGTTGTGCCAATGGTGACAATTATGCCAGTTCCTGTCATCATGGCGATGCGATAGGCCATTACACGGTAGCCTACAAACTTTGCCTGTCCCTTTTCATCAAGGGCTTCCATATAATAGCCATCAATAGCAATGTCATGGGTGGCTGCAATAAATGATCCCATGAAAAAGAGGATGGCAATGATTCGTATCCCACTGGGGAGAGGGGAGAAAAAGGCCACAGTGACAATCATGATGACCAGCAGGAATTGCATGGTCAACATCCACCGTCGTTTGGTACCGAACTGATCGATCTGAGGACCCCACAGGAATTTCAGGACCCATGGAAGTCCAAAGAGAGAGGTAAGGCCGATGGCCTCTAGACTGACCTTCATGTCCCTGAAAAAGACAGAGGATATAATGCGAATTATGGTATATGGGAATCCTTCGGCAAAATAGGTGGTAAAGGCCCATACATGGGGAGCCTGGAGGATATTTCTTTTTTTATTATTCAAAGGAGATTCGTAATTGCAGATGATCTATAAATCAGCATCATTTATAAAGACTCTTGAACTTGAAATTCTTCAACTATATCCTTATCGCATGCACTTAAATACATTTTAATGCAGGTATATGCAATAAATATTTTATATGCAGATTAAATCGGGATCTTTTCATTGATTATAGATTGATTTAGATACTCTATTCTGCTATCAATCCATTGGTTACATGGTTAATAGATATGATAGAGTTAAATGAACTCCGGCCATGTCATTCTGAACAGGATGTGCTCCCAGAACCAAAGGCAGGATGATTAAGAGAGGTAAAAAACAGAAGGATGAAGAAAGGACGCAATGATCCATGCCCGTGCGGAAGCGGTCTTAAATATAAAAAATGTTGTCTGCGAAAGAATCCTCCGTCACCTGATAACATTAAAAAAAGCTATCTAGTGGAGCACGATATTCGCATCAAGGAGAGATCGGATATTGATGCAATAAAAAAGGCCGGTGCTCTTGTCATCGACACCCTCCGTTTGGCAGAAGAACATATCAGGCCGGGGATAAAGACCGATGATATCAATACCCTGATCCATGAATTCACTATCAAACAAGGAGCAATGCCGGCCACTCTCAATTATCGCGGTTATCCCAAGAGCGTCTGCGTGTCGGTCAATGAAGTGATATGTCACGGGATCCCGAGCGACCGGGTGCTAAAAGAGGGTGATATCGTAAATGTCGATGTCACCTCTATACTTGACGGGTTTTATGCGGACGCGAGTAAGACCTTTTTTGTAGGGACGCCGGGTAAAAAGGCCAGAAAGATTGTGAGGGTTGCCAGAAACTGTCTTAAAGCCGGAATCTCCATGGTTCGGCCGGGGAACAGTATCGGAGATATAGGCTGGGCTATCAAGAGCTATGCGGAACGTCAAGGATGTTCCGTAGTCAGGGAATTTGTGGGTCATGGAGTGGGTTTTGAATTTCATGAGGCCCCGCAGATCCCACACTATGGTCTTAAGGGCAGAGGCGTCAAACTGGCGCCGGGCATGGTATTCACCATCGAACCTATGATCAATCTTGGAAAAAAAGAACTCCATATCCTATCCGACAAATGGACAGCGGTTACGGATGACGGCTCCCTTTCAGCACAATTCGAACATACCATTCTTGTTTCAGAGGACGGTTTTGAAAGCCTGACCCCCTATAATCTTGATGATCCAATCGACTAGTAAGAAATCAGCGCCAGGGTATATAAAGATAGAATGCTCTCACAATTCATAGACAGGACCAGAGATCTGGGCTTTATCGGAATGGGCTTCTCAATACCGGGGAAGCCTCTTTATTTTGAAAGATTCTCTTCCTGGTTATCCGATCATAAGAACGCGGATATGTCATGGCTGGAGAGAAATATCGAACTTAGAGAGGACCCCACAAAGCTGCTTCCGGGGTGTCGGACAATCATCTCACTGGCCTTTCCCTACTCTTCTCAAAAACCGGTCACACCGGACGGATACAGTGTCTCCAGATATTCTCAACCCGGCGAGAAAGATTATCATTACAGGTTAAAAGGGCTGTGCAGTGAGTTGGCAGATATGGTCAATGAGATCCATATAGGGAGCCGTACAAGAATCTGTGTTGATTCCGCCCCGATCCTGGAGAAGAGTTTTGCATGTTCTTCGGGAATCGGTTTCATGGGGAAGAACAACATGCTGATCATGCCGGGTTATGGCTCATACTTCTATCTTGCGGAGATACTGATAACAGAACCCTTGGAGTTTCCGCAGGTTGAACCGATGGAGAATAGATGCGGTTCATGCACATTGTGCGTGGATTCGTGTCCTACAGGGGCCCTTGAGAAACCATTTTATTTGGATGCCTCCAGGTGTCTCTCCTACCTTACCATTGAGCAAACGGAGGCTGTGAACAGAGAAGACGGCAGAAAGATGGGTGATTGCTTTTTCGGTTGCGATAGATGCCAGGAGGTGTGCCCCTTTAACAGTGATGAGGCATCAAGACAGGTCATACTCCCTTCAACGGATGAGTTCCTGGGGATGGGCAACCATTATTTTAAAGAGAGATTCGGGAATACGGCTTTTGCAAGGGCCGGGATTGAAAAGATAAAGACAAATATTCTGGCCATTAAAGGATAGGGAAAACTACCCAGGACATTCGATATCAGCATAATAACTATCGCTGAAAGATTGAAACTTCCAGGTGGGATAAAGGCAGACACGCCATATTCAATAAACAGACGGAATGTCAGATCTTTGACAATTTTCAGCCTCTTTGATTGTCTTGCTCAGAAAATATTATTATAAGATTTCACATTGCGAAAACGTTTCCGACGATAGTTATGAGAAATAGCATTGTGTTTAATTCTTTCAGCACTTAAAAAAAATATTGATAAATTTGAACAAGTTTCTTTGTGAGTATCTTCTAAAACCAGATAATGTGAGGAGAACTATATGCCAATTGAAACCTTGCGCAGTCCCAAGTGGCCTGAAGGTGTCCCTTTTGAGATAAAAGGATATGAGAGACCTCTATATTCCATCTTGGACAATGCTGCTCGCGATTACACTGATGCGACATATACCATCTTTAACGGTGCTCGCCGTTCATTCGGACAGGTAAAGGATACAGCAGACCGGATCGCCAATTTCCTGGTATCCCGGGGTATCAAACAGGGAGATCGTATTGCCATTTTCCTTCCTAATCTTCCCCATTACCCTGCTATATTTTTTAGCATTCTTAAGGCCGGGGGAGTGTGCGTTACCTGTAATCCCCTTTATAAACCATCTGAGCTAAATTTCCAGCTCCAGGATTCGGGGACCAAAGCAGTCTTTGTGATGGACCATCCTCAATTCTACGACACCGCATTGCAGGCCCTGGAAGGGACAGATGTTGACACTGTGGTTATCTGTAATATAAGGTCGTATCTTCCGGCCATAAAGGGCTTTATGGGAGCGATTCTGGGCAAGATCCCCAAGGCGGATCACCACGAGCCCGGTCACTTTAAGTTCGACGACATTGTTCGTTCTTCCAGACCTGAGCCACCGGTGCTTGATATAGATCCCTTAAAAGATAATGCGCTCATTCTATATACGGGCGGCACAACCGGGGTCCCCAAGGGGGCATGTCTGACCCATGCCAATCTGTTATCCAATGTAATGACTGTTGAAGAATGGGTTCAACTCCCGGAAAAGCCCGGTGAGAAGGCCAGAAAATTGAGAAGGGGCGGGATGCATACATTTTTGGGGGTTCTGCCATGGTATCATGCCTTTGGTTTGAACCCGTGCATGCTCTACAGCTGCATCACTGCCTCTCGGCTTGTATGCATACCGAACCCCAGGGCGGGTAAACCGCCTTTTACGGATGTGCTGAAGGATATCGAGAAGTACAGGGTCACCATAGTCGTGGCAGTCCCGACTATCTATTCCGCGATTATTAACCATCCTTTAACCGATAAATTCGATCTGTCTTCTATCATGGCCTGCGGCTGTGGAGCAGCCCCGCTTCCCGTCGAAATAATCAAGCAGTTTGAAGATCGGACAGGAGCTATTATCTTTGAAGGTTACGGCCTGACAGAGACCTCGCCTATTATTACGCTAAACCCCACTAATATCGAGCAGCGAAAGACAGGATCAGTCGGTCTACCCCTGCCGGGCGTGGATATAAAAATAATGGACCTGGAAGAGGGGATTCGTGAATTGCCCCAGGGTGAGGATGGTGAGGTAGCCGTTAATGGTCCCCAGGTTATGAGTGGTTATTGGAATAAGCCTGTGGAAAATAAGGCAGTATTTAAGGAGAATAATAGAACACGATTATTGATGACTGGAGATATAGGCCACATAGACGAAGAGGGCTTTCTGATTATCACGGACAGGAAAAAAGATATGATATTGGTCAGTGGGTTTAATGCCTATCCTGCGGATATTGAAGAGGTCCTGTATACCCATCCCAAGGTGGCAATGGCGGCGGTCATAGGGGTGCCGGATCTGCATACCGGTGAGGCGGTCAAGGCGTTTATTCAACTCAAACCGGGCGAGGAAGCTACTGAGGAAGAGATCCTGGATTTTGTCGGATCCAAGATGGTAGGATTTAAACGGCCCACTCAAATTGAGTTTCGCGATAAACTGCCTACGTCTGTTATCGGCAAGGTACTGAGGAGGGTCCTGAGGGATGAGGAACTTGAAAAACGAGGTATGGTCAAGTTTTAATCAGTAATATCCGGTTAGGATTTTGCAATGCCGGCATATGGAAGTTAATTGCCGGTGGAGGTCTCTTTTCATGGTCGAACTGCATTATGTGCAGTGCGTCCGCATGAAGCCGGAGGAGGCGGACGGGGGGCTTCCTCGGATATTATCCGGTCTGAACAAGGCTGAATAACGGAGAAGCATTCCGTCCGGCAGGCAGGCGCCTTTTATAAAAGTCTTGCTTCTAACCCGTTCGCCATTGAAAAGAGACCTCCACCGGCCATCTTTAGAATACAGATGTCATTAATGCAAAATCATAACCGGACATTACTGCGTCCATCTAAAAATAAAATATTTTCGTATGAAGAGGTCAGTCTCGCCTAGGCGGGATCAGCGATCAGATTTTTTTATCATGTTTTACATGCCCCGACCGATTGTGAAGGGTAGTTGATTATCCAGCATCCAGCATCAAGTGACCAGTATCAAGTATCCAGTGACCAGCAACTTATCTTAATCCTTTAACATCTCGCGGGCAGTGACGGCTCTCATGATCTGGTTGGTCCCTGTATAGATCTGGATAAGCTTGGCATCACGCATCATCCTTTCTACAGGATATTCCTTTATATAGCCGGAGCCACCCATAACCTGTATCGCGTCCGTAGTGACCCTCATTGCGTTATCTGAGGCGATAAATTTGGCCATGGCGCTGGTTTTTGGGACTTGGTTCCACTGCTCGTTGTCCATTATCTGGGCAGCGTGGTAGGTTAATTGACGCGCGGCCTCTGTGTTTGCCTCCATATCGGCAAGCATAAACTGGATGCCCTGTAACCTGGAAATGGGCTGATTGAACTGGATCCTTTGCTTGGCATATTTAACAGCCTCGTCAATGGCGCCTTGCGCAAGACCCACTGCCTGGGAAGCGGTGAACATACGGCTCATGTCCAGAGCTACCATCATGTTGGTGAACCCTCCACCTTCCTCACCTATCCTGTTCTCTACGGGAACCACCATATCTTCAAAGAGCAACTCACAGTTAATGGAGCCGCACATGCCCATCTTCTTTTCATCTTTTCCGTAGATAAGTCCCTTTGTTCCCTTCTCAACAACAAAAGCGGAGAGTCCTTTTGCCCTTTTGCCCGGGTCTGTATAAGCATATACGGAGATGATGTCAGCTGCTGAACCGTTGGTAATAAAGCATTTCTGGCCATTTAATATATATGAGTCGCCCTTTCGGACAGCGCGAGTCCTCATGGAAAGGATATCTGATCCCGCATCCGGTTCAGTGGCCGCGAAAGCAGCGAGCTTTCCTTTGGCGAATTGGGGAAGATATTTTTTCTTGAGATTTTCATCCGGTCCGCAAAGAATTGACAGCATACCATCAGTATGCGCAATAAGTATAAGCGCTGAAGAGGCGCAAACTTTGGAAATCTCTTCAAGAATGAGTGCAAATAGGAGGTATCCGGCACCGATACCACCATATTGTTGGGGCAGAAGAGGGCTCAAGAGACCGTTTTCAGCAAAAAGCTTTATCGTATCCCAGGGGAACTCTTCGTTCTCATCGATCTCGGCTGCCCTGGGCTTGATCTTTTCCTGCGCGATCTGTTTGACAGTGTTAATAATCATTCTCTGTTCTTCATTCAGCTCTATCATCTATATCTGCCTCCGTTACCTATTTGAAATCGAAGACCAAATGAATATGATAATTCCCGCTTTTACCGGGAGAACTCGAAAACCATGAATATATAGGGCTCTAGGACGAAATACTCCCCACAGTTTTTACTGTTCAACTTTTAAAGCCACGTCCTTCTACAGCCAAATTCGGCGGGAATCTTTGATTGGCGTGGATTCTTTACTCAAATAAGGCTATAGAAGACCAAATAAAGTCATCTGAGTTTAAACCATACGGATTCCTATTGCAAGCATCATGTCATTTTGAACTTTACCCGATATAATTAGATTCATTAATTGCACTTTAAATAGATATCTGATAGATGTTTTTTTTTAAATGGGGACTGGTTTATAAGGGAGTTTGATGAAAAAGATCGGAAGACTGCATATACTGACAGATGTCGTACTTCAGAGCCGTTTCTCGCATCTGGATCTGACAGGCATGGCGGTCTCCGGAGGAGCGGATGTCATTCAGTTCCGCCAGAAGAGCGGTTCTACCAGGGAGGTGATAGAGGTTGCACAGCAGATGAAGCGAATGTGTGCGGAATCCGATGTGACTTTCATCGTGAACGATCGGATGGATGTCGCGATTGCCGCTGAGGCTGACGGGGTTCATCTGGGACAGGATGATTTCCCCATACCTCTGGCCCGGGAGATGCTAGGTAAAGACCGGATTATCGGAGGGTCAGCAGCGACCATGGAGGAAGCCCGTATATGCCTTTCAGAAGGGGCAGACTATGTGGGGTTCGGGCCTGTTTTCCCAACCACATCAAAAGATGATGCCGGACCTGTAAGCGGGATTGAGATCCTGAAACAGGTGGTCAAGGAGATCCCCTTGCCGATCATCGCCATTGGCGGTGTGGTCGCGGATAACACACCGGATGTGATACAGGCAGGGGCCCGGGGAATCGCCGTGATATCGGCTGTCTGCTGTCAGGAAGATCCTGAACAGGCAACAAGGGACTTGTATAATGCCCTGCAAAAAAGCGGGTCGTGATCCATGACTGAAACCATGTCAGACATTGGGGAGTTCGGATTGATCCGACGAATTCATGAACTTCTCCGGAAGGAGGGCGTTCAGGGCGCAGGGGTGACCCTGGGGATAGGTGATGATGCAGCTTCTTTCCGTCCTAGGGCAGGGTACGAACTCCTGGTTACCTGTGACTGTATGATAGAGGGCAGACACTATCTGCCGGTCCATATAGATCCCATGGACCTGGGACGACGCGCCATGGTCTTGAACATAAGCGACATCGGCGCCATGGGCGGGCAACCCCTTTACGCACTTGTATCATTGGGGCTTAAAGCGGACACACCGGTTAAGTATGTAGAAGAGATGTACCGCGGTTTCATAGCGGAAATGAACCCCTTTAACGCATCTATTATAGGCGGCAATCTTACAAAGTCAGAGCATGCTCTATTTGTCGACATTACCTTGATCGGTGAAGTGGAAAAGGACAAGGTAATGCGTCGTTCCAATGCCGGGATAGGGGATCTGATCCTGATAACCGGCTATCCAGGCCAGTCAGCAGCCGGATTAAAGCTGCTGCTACAGCATGAAAGAGAAGCTGATGATTTACGCGATCATCCGCTGATACGCGCCTATAACAGGCCCTCCCACCGTGCAATAGAGGGGCGGGCGATCGCCAAGTCCGGATATGCCACGGCAATGATTGACACCAGCGACGGGTTCCTTGGGGATCTGGGACATATATGCGAAGAGAGTGATGTCAGCGCCGAGCTGATTCAAGAGAAGTTTCCTGTAAGCGAGCATATGCATGGTATACTCCTTCCTCCGGGGCAGGATATCTATGATATGGTACTTCAGGATAGTGATGATTATGAACTTATTATCACCTGCCCACCCGAAAATGCGGACCGGATACGCTCCGTGGTCGCTTCATTGAGCGATGTTCCTGTTACAGCGGTTGGCACGATCACCGGCGAAACAGGAAATATAAAACTGATACGGAAAGACGGATCAAAGCGTGAAATAATTCCCACAGGCTGGGATCATTTTAAAAAATGAGGAGGATAGAAAAGTAAGATGTTTGATAGGCAATTAGCTCAAAAGGCAGCAGTGAACCTGAATAACCTTAGAGAGAAAAAACCATTAATCCACAATATCACAAACTTTGTGGTCATGAACTACACTGCCAATATATTGTTGGCATGCGGTGCATCACCCGTAATGGCGCACGCGCAGGAGGAGGTAGAGGAGATGGTCTCTTTTGCGGGTGCGCTGGTGCTCAACATAGGAACTCTCACACCTTACTGGATCGATTCCATGCTGAAGGCCGGAAAGAAGGCCAATGAACTGAATGTCCCCATTATCCTGGACCCTGTTGGTTCCGGGGCAACGAAACTGCGCACAGAGTCCGCCAAACAGCTTATTAATGACCTTTCTGTTAAAGTAATCCGGGGAAATGCCTCTGAGGTCCTTTCTTTAGCTCAAGAGGGATCCAAAACCAGGGGGGTGGATTCTATCCACATTGTGGACGAGGCGGCAGAAGCGGCACGCACTCTTGCAACGGAACTTAACACCACACTTGCAATTACCGGAGAGGTGGACCTGATCACTGACGGTGAGCGTATCTACCGGGTCTCCAACGGTCATGAACTGATGGGTTTTGTAACCGGGACCGGTTGCGCGGCTACGTCTATTATCGGGGCGTTCCTGGCGGTGGACGATGATCCGGTTGAAGCCACTACCACTGCATTAGCGTACTTTGGACTCGCAGGTGAGCAGGGTGCGACCAGGGCAAAAGCGCCCGGCAGCTTTCAGACGGCCGCGCTCGACGCTCTTTTTACCATTGACGAGCGGCAGTTGGAAGAGGGGGCCAGAATTCAGATCGCATAGTTCCATATGAAGGCAGTAATGTCCGGTTAGGATTTTGCAATGCCGGCCATGACTGATAAGAAGTAAGATAAGAAGATGGTATAGAAGAAAGGAGTTCGATGGTCATGCATATCTACGGGAAGATCTATGATTTTGCGGCATCAGCAGGCTCATTGGAAGGGTATGTGTATCATAAGACAGAGATAGACATGAAGGCCCTGTCCATATGGGTGGATCATCTGGTCACCGCCTATGAGCGTATACCGTCAGAGGCTATTGATGAATTTCAGTCTCTACTTGACGGGACTCTTGGCAGGGCAATCAGATCGCTTATGACCATTTTGGGTGATGAGCATGCGATCATCGGGAAGCTGAAATCAATGGTAAAGGGCCGGTTGCCTGAATCGCCGGATGATTTCCAGAAGAAGAAGTGGTTTGAGGAATGAAGAAGTAAAGGAAACTATTAGCGCAGACCCTCATGGACCTCAGATAAATAAATTTATGGTGTTCATATGGAAAAGAACTGGAAACTGAAGGGCAGGGTAGTCAGCGGTGCAATGAAGGCCTCTTTTTTTACACAATTGGACTGGGTCCAAGAGCAGTGCATGGAGAAACTTGGCTTCAGGCCCTACCCTGGAACCCTTAACCTGGAACTCTCTGAGGAGGGCCTTCAAGTAATGGAGGCGTTGCAGCAGGAGGAAGGTGTAAGTCTAATACCTCCTGATCCGGAATTCTGCGCGGCTGAGGCCTTACCCCTTCTTGTGGGAACGATCTCTGGGGCTATTATAATGCCGGCAGAGGATGTTAGGATACACGGAAAGAGTATTGTGGAGGTCTTGGCGTCTGAGGGACTGAGAGATGCGCTGGATCTTCATGACGGCGATCTGGTGACCATAATTGTAAGCAGACCCGGTTAATAAGCTATAGAAACGATAGATGAAAGAAATAACAACCAGTAACGACAAACTTATATTGGACGCGGTTATCTTTGACCTTGATGGGACGCTTATCGATACCATAGAGATATATTTCAGGATCATTGATACTGTACTTGACAGGCTCAAGCTTCCTCCGGTTGCCAAAAGGGATCTGGCCGAAGCCGTTAAGGACGGCGATTTTGACTGGGATTGCGTGCTGCCGGATGACTTGAAAGACCGGAAGTATGAAGTGATCAAAAAGGCATGGAAAATCATCGAGGAGATCGATCAGGAGATTTCGAATGATGATCTTAAAATGATCCCAGGGGCCGACGTGGTTTTGGGAGAGATATCTGCATGCGGGATGAAGATAGGACTTGTCACATCCACGCCTAAATTCAAGATCAATGACAAACTCTATCCTTTTAAAAAGGCCGGGATCGACGACCTGTTCGAAGTGGTCATCACCACTGATGACGCTCCCCGAAAGAAGCCCGCGGCTGATCCCCTGATTGAATGCGGGAAAAGACTGGACGTAGCAGTAGATAAAAGTGTCTATGTGGGTGATTCACGTGTCGATGTCAAGGCCGGCAAAGCGGCCGGCATGACGACAATCGGCGTTTTGACGGGACTGGATGACTACGATTCTCTAAAGAAGGAAGACCCGGACCTGATTATTGACAGTGTTATTCAATTGAGAGAAGTGATTGATTTTAACTCCTGATCTATGTGGCCTTTGGCTAAATGAGGCGGGCCGTCCAGTTCAAATATCAATGGGTTATACACCTAAGTGTGTCCCAAATGTAATAAACGAAAAAGGGTTGATCATATCAAGTTATAATGTTATTGTATTTTATGTAAGTATTTATTAAATTGTGCTAAAAAAACTTAATTTATTCAGTATATGATATGAAAGATCGTTTCTAAATGACCTCAGATATCCACAAAGACAGAACCAGAGAGATCGTCTACGCGATCCGCCGGCTCATGCAGGCAGGGGAGATCTACACAAAGGAGCTGAACAAGATATATAACGTAAGCTCGGCACAGCTAAACTGCCTTATTGCGATATACGAAAACGGCCCCCTCTCTCCATCCCAGATTGCAAGGCATATCCTGGTCAACTCAAGCACGGTAACCGGCATTATTGACAGGTTGGAACAGAAAGGCCTTGTCAAGAGGACAAGGGTCTCCACCGACCGGCGGGTGGTTACCGTGGAATTGATGAAGACAGGGAAGATGCTCGCAGAAAATGCCCCTCCCCCTATTCAGCTGAAGCTGATTGACGGACTTAACCTGCTTACCGAGGGTGATATAGACCAGATCGCCTTTACCCTCAGAAAGCTTACCGATATGCTCGATGTCCAGGATATTGATGTAAGATAATCCGCTCCTGGAACTCATTACCGAATGCGAATTCCATAGAGTGTACGACAAATCTATGGGTAACATTTCTTAAATATAACTCCGATACTCCCAGAAATCTTCCCATCGATTTTCTACTTGACAGTAAAAGATTCTTGTAATACATTAAATACATTCAGCTCAAAATATTTGATTTGATATAATGTTAATAGAACAGAGGAGCGTGCTCCTCTGTTTTTTTTAAAATGATACTTTCAATTCAATTTATTTGACATAATATTATATCAATAAAGAATATCAGGGAAACACATTCCCTTGGGCCTTTCTTAATACGAAAATGAGAAAACTCCGGGCTAACGGTCTGGTTGTTGGTCTTAAGGAGATACAAGTGAATAAAGAACGATTAGAGATATCAAGATCCATTTTGGGGACAAACACGGTGGAGATGCTGCAGCAGGTCCACCAGGACGCCCTCTGGACCCTTGAAAACCTTGGAGTAGGCTGTAAACAGCCGGAGATGCAGGAGGCATTTAGACAATTTGAGGCGGATGGAGAAGCAATTGTTTATGAAGACCGGATATATGTGACAGCCGGACTGGTTGAAAAGTGCCTGAAAACCGTTCCCGGAATTAATGATTTTATCGTTCCTTTGAACAGTTTTTTCATTGGCGGCACAGCCCCCTATGTCTATGACGATGAAAAAGGTGTAGGCGGCCTCATGCCCACGCCTGAACACATGGCCCGGATCGCCCGGATCGCAGACAGGAGCAGCCCTGTTGCCGGGATGGGGCGGGGGATCAAGCTAAAAGACGAAGTGCAGCAGATGAATATAATGGATGAGAACTGTTCAAAGCCCCTATACTTTGCAGTGACATCCGACAAGGCCCTTGAAAGGGCCATTGAGATCCACAAAGAGAGACAGAACACCATGATCGTGTTCTGCCTCACCCGACCCCCTCTGGAGGTGAACGAGAACTTCTCCGAGCATTTTGTGAAGGTGGTAAAGGCGAGTCTCCCCGTCTTCATATCGGCCATGCCAATGGCAGGCATCAGCGCACCATACTGCTACAACGGGGTGCTTGCCATGACCCACGCGGAGGTCCTGTTCGGCATATGCGTTGCTCAGCTCCTCAACCCTGGGGTCACATGCATCCATGCAGGATATCCGACCATCGCAGACCCCAGGATAGAATACAATCCAAACTACGGGCTCATAAGCCACAACTTCCTGAATATCCTCATGACCCATCTGTGTCTTATGCTGGACCTGCCCGCGTTTCAGAGCGCCGGCACCACACACGAAGAGCACCCGGCCGAGCGGGCCTTTGAGGACGCAAGGATGGGGCAGGCCCTTTGCAAGAAGTACGGGTTCCACATGATGAGACATCCCTTTGCATTCTTGAGGTATCTCATCGATTTCTCATTCGAAAAACTGGGGAAATGCATACGGATTGCCGAGGAGGTGACACCCGAAGATGCCCCGGAGGTGGAGATGCCCGACTATGACGAGCGGGGGATGGAGTCATTAAAAAAGACAGGCCTTGGCATGTATATGGAAGATCCACTTACCACTGCCAACCTGGGAAAGATATTTGTTAATTAAGGCACGCAGTCAAGATTAATATGGAATGCCCTTAGCATGCTTGAGCCACACTGTGGTTTTTTTATCCACTTGGCGTGGAGTATTGAATATAAACTTATACTAAGTAATCGGAGGTTTATTTAATAAATGGCAGGAATAGCCGGTATAATTTCACAACACGGAAGAATAGAAACCAACAGCACAAAGCAGGTAGGCAAGATGCTGAAACTGATGCGACACAGGGGACCGGACAATAGTGTAATACGGACCCTGAGTGATGACAGGGGCGCATTAGGCGCGAATGAGATCAATCTGACTCCTGCTACCACATTTTGTACTTCAATAGATAAATCCCCCTTTATATTGTTTGATGGAGAGCTTTATAATGAAAGGCCTGAAGGTCAGAGCGATATAGAGCTCTTTAAGGAATACTATGAAAAGTATGATAAAGATTGTTTTTCACGTCTGAATGGAAGTTTTGTCTGCGCGATTGTGGAAAAGAATGATGAGGTTATCCTGGCGCGGGATCATGTTGGAGCCAGGCCCGTCTTTTTTGGCTCAGACAACAGCACATTCTACTTTAGCTCCGAGATGAAAGGGCTGGCGGATCATGTTCAGTTCAATATAAATGAACTCGCTCCCGGACAGATATACAGATCTAAGAAGGGAATGGAGGAATTTACCGCATTTGACCCCCAGGTGCCCGAGGTGGGTGACATGAAAGAGACGGCTGATACCCTCAGGGAGCTTATGATAGAGGCCGTGAAAGTAAGAATGGAGGGCGTGGACGCGGTCTCTCTGAGTGGCGGCCTGGACAGTTCCATTGTCGCTGTTATAGCAAAGGATTTTAATCCTGATATAAAGCTTTTTACATCTACCGTTAAAAGCAAGCCTGGTCCGGACCTTGAAAACGCCAAGTTAATGGCCGAATTTCTGGGGCTGGAGCATCATATCTATGAAATCACTGATGATGATATTATAGATTTCCTTTCCGGCTCGGTATGGTACATGGAAAGTTTTGACGAGGATTGCATATCCGGCATTATCTCCAATTACTATACCTCCAGGATGATAAAGGAATTTTCAAATGCTGTTCTTGTGGGAGAGGGGGCAGATGAACTTTTCGGTGGCTATCGCATGGTTCTTAAAAACCCCAGGGTTAAAAGCCTTGAACAGAGGGAGCGGCTTGCCCAGAAACTGCTGGAGATATCTTACAATACCGCGTTAAGACGCCTGGACCGGGGATGGATGGCTAATTCCGTAATGTATAAAACGCCTTTCCTGGACACCAAGGTGGTGGCTTTCAGCCAGAAGATCCCAATGGATTTTAAGATCTACGGAGAAAACCAGGTGGAGAAGTTCGTATTAAGAGAGGCCTTCAGGGACATGCTGCCTGAGCAGATCGCCAATCGCGAAAAACTCAGATTTGCGATGGGCACCGGAATGGATGACGTGATGGACGATATAATCGGCAAAATCATTGATCCCAAAGAGTTTGAAAATAGGCCAAAGGCGGCCTATGGACTGCCGTTCGCCTCGTTTAAAGAGCTATATTATTATGACGAATTTCTGCAGTTCTTCCCACCCGCATATGAGAATCAGACGATTCGGTGGGACCCTTTTAAATAAAAGCAACTACCCCGGCGTGAGAGGCCTGGGGGCATTAATATATCCGTCCCTTTCCTTAAGGAGGGGGATTAAAAACATAAAAAAGGATGCAATATTATGCCATTACCAACATACTATAAATACATTATGATCGGTGCGGGCATTCACGGACTGAGCACCGCCTGGCATCTTGCAAAGGAACTCAGGGCACGGGGCAGAGGCACGGGAGAAGATATCCTGGTCATCGACAAGACTGCCATCGGCGCGGGCGCCTCGGGCATAGCCTGTGGTGTGATACGCAACAACTACTACCAGCCCGCCATGCAGGAGCTCATTGCGCACAGTGTTGACGTGTGGGAGGAGGACGCTGAGGGTTACGGCTACCTACCGGTTGGGTATATGCAGATATCCCCTGAATCCATGCACCAAGACGTGGGAGAGATCTACGGCCGCCAGAAAGACATCTCCTATGAATCGGAATTTATTGAGGGAGAGAAGGACTGTCTCAGATACATGAGAGAAAACGTATTCGAGGACTGGCAGGCAGAGAACATCACATCCATACTGCACGAGAAGAGGGGCGGTTATGCCCATAACACACGGGCCCTCTATCGCCTGGCAGACAAGGCCGAGGCCGAGGGGGTCAGGATACTTACCGGTGTGGAGGTCGTCGGGCTGAACCACAACGGCTGCATCTCAAGTGTGGAGACCACAAAAGGGACTATCCTATGTGATTATGTGGTAATCGGCGCCGGGCCCTGGGCAAACATCTTCTGGAAGATGCTGGATTTTCCTGACACGATCAATGTAGAAGGCGCTGACGGTAAGGTCCACCCGGACATGAAGATGTGGACATACTGGTCTTTACAGGAAGGGACCCTGGGGGTGGATCCCTCTTACGGCAAGGACAACAAGGACAGGATGCCGCCCGTTATCCACGTGGACTCGGACGCCCCGCTCTATTCCAGTGAGGACAACTCCCTTATCACGGACGAGATGTGGGGGATCTATTACAAGCCCGATTCCCACTTCAAGGGTATACAGGGTGGAAGTGCCCCTGATCTGGTGACAAGCAAGAAGGTCAGGGTGGACCCTTACGGAATAGATTCACCGGACTTTATTGTGGGACCTGAATTTGCCCATATGTGGACATCCGCCCTGGCCCACTGCCAGAAGAGATACGAAGACAAGTACCTGAAATATAGGAAGGAGCCTTCGGGCGGCCTGGGCGCCTTCTCGCCCGACAACTTCCCCATCTTCGATGTGTTCAAAGAGAACTGCTACATGATTGCAGACTCCAGCCATGGCTACAAGATGATCGGTCTGGGTAAGCTGGTTGCAAAGGAGATCATGGGAGCGAGCCAGGAGCTGTTAAACCCCTTCCGGTTTGACCGTTTTGAGAAGGGAGAGATGCTTCCCGAGTCTAACAGCCCGTTTCCATGGAGCTAAGGACTTTAGATACGATTTCCGTAACTGCTCAGGTAGATAGGCTTTAGCCTACAGCCTAAACAACCTGAATAGTTACCGATTTCCTTTACCCGTTGGACGCATATCCAGGACCACCTTATTATAAATAGGGCCATAGTTAAAAATGGGATATCATGATCCAATATGATAGGGTAAGCAAGATCTTTGGTACTGGCTCCGATGCAGTGACCGCAGTGGATGAGGTCGTCCTTGATATCGAACAGGGGCACCTGGTCACCTTGCTTGGGCCTTCAGGCTGCGGAAAGACCACTCTTTTACGCCTCACCAATCGGCTTATCGCAATGAGCAGCGGAACCATCAAGATCAACGGACAGGATATCATGTTCCTGGATCCGGTAAAGCTGCGTCAGACCATGGGTTACGCCATTCAGGAGATCGGCCTGTTCCCCAATAAGTCCATATATGAGAACATTGCTGTTGTCCCGCGCCTGTTGGGCTGGGAAAAGGGGCGAATCAGGGAGCGGGTGGATGAATTGCTCCGGATGCTGCGTCTTGAACCCAAGACCTTTCGTGACCGCTACCCGGTAGAGCTTTCCGGGGGACAGCAGCAGCGCATTGGAGTGGCGCGCTGCCTGGCGGCAGACCCTGAGATCCTACTCATGGATGAGCCCTTCGGCGCCATTGATCCCATTAACCGGGAAGAGATACAGGATGAATTCCTGGGTCTCCATGAAAGACTCAAGAAGACCATCCTGTTTGTGACTCACGATATCCATGAGGCCATTAAGATGGGTGACAGGATTGCTATCTTTCAAGACGGTCGCCTAATTCAATACGACTCACCCGGACAGATCCTGACTCGTCCGGCAAATAGGTATATTGAGGACTTTGTAGGAACAGACCGGGCCCTTAAGTTGCTGGGGCTCTTGCGTGCCGAGGAAGCAATGGATGGTAGTCCCGTCAATATCGTGGAGGGATCGACAAGTACCGGTGAAGCGCTCAGGTTTCTGGAAGACAAGGATTATCTCAACCTGATAGTCATTCATCAGGGCAAGCCTATGGGGTATTTATATTCCAAGTTGCTGAAGGATAAAAATACTGAAGTCAAAAACGTGGCAGACCCCTATCCGGTTCTGATCAGGTGCAATGACACATTGAGAGATGTGATGTCCCAAATGCTATTGCATAATGTCCATCTTCTTCCTGTTGTTGACGAGAACGGGGATCTCGCCGGCAGTATCAATTATCAAGATATCCGGAAATATATCCAGGGCATATATGCAGATAACGCTGAGCGTGAATAGGATAAAGGCATGAAACTCATCGATTTTATCCTGAATAATTCGGATCAATGCCTGTTTTTGACATGGGAACATATCCGGATTGTTGCCTTTGCGGTCTTTCTGGCAACCATTATAGCGGTTCCCTTGGGAATTCTCATCACGCGGAACGAAGGGATCGCGAAAAAGGTCCTGAATGCTGCCAATATCCTCATGACTATTCCGTCCATTGCCCTTTTCGGACTTATGCTCCCTGTTCTGGCATTGATCGGCCATGGCTTAGGCAAAGTACCTGCCGTTATCGCGCTTGTGCTCTACAGCCAGCTTCCAATAATCCGAAATACTTATGTGGGGATCAAGAATGTCCCTCCGGAACTTGTGGAGGCGGGGAAGGGGGTCGGCATGAGCAGCCTGACGCGTCTGAAAGAGGTCGAGATTCCCCTCGCGGTTCCGGTAATCATAGCGGGCCTGCGAACTGCAGCGGTTATGAATATCGGAATCACCGCAATCGCAGCATATATCGGAGCAGGCGGTCTGGGAGTCTTCATACAGCAGGGTATAGCGCGGGCATATGATGAGATGGTTATGGCTGGTGCAATCCTGGTGGCACTCCTTGCCATCTTTGTTGATGCGGGTATGGCACTTATCGAGCGTATCCTGACCCCAAGGGGAATCAAGATAGGAAGGAAGCAGGGAAGATGATCCAGGCATTCGGCAGAGTATACCGGTTTATTCTTATCGTGATCCTGCTGATCGCAGGGGTATCCATGGAACGTGCCGGCCTGATCGAGTACTTGTCCGACCCATATGAGCTCCAATACACGGTAGGGCTGATCGGGCAGCATATATGGATGGTGGCGATAAGCATGGCCATGGCAACCATATTAGGCATCGGTGTGGGCATCATCTTCACTCGACCCGGATTCAAGAGATATGCTGGGTTCATCATGTATGTTGTCGGATTAGGGCAGACAGTTCCCTCTCTGGCTGTCATTGCGTTGGCCATGGGGGTGCTTGGAATCGGGTTCAAGGCCGCAGTATTTGCACTGTTCGTCTATTCGGTTTTACCCATCGCGCGTAATACCCTGGCAGGTATCACCGCCGTTTCACCATGGATCATTGATGCTGCCAGAGGAATGGGGATGTCGAACGCTCGGATCCTTTTTCAGGTAGAAATACCCAATGCAATGAGTGTTATCCTGACCGGTTTTCGCGTATCACTCGTAATCAATATCGGAACCGCTGCCTTGGCATTCCTCATTGGCGCCGGCGGCCTTGGAGAGCATATCTTTGTAGGGATCGATCTGATCCGCTCGGACAAGCTTTTAGCTGGGGCTGTTCCGACGATGCTCTTGGCTCTCTTCGCAGATTACTTGTGTGAACTGCTTGGGTTTGTAATAATACCCAAGGGGCTTCGATTGCAACGGGAGATATCGTCTTGAAAAGACCGGCATAACCTTTGATATGAAAAGATCATATGCCATCGCTTTTGAACGGTACCAATGTATTTGGACATAAGTTCTGAGATGAAGAATGAAAGGAGGGTTCAGATGGATATGAAAAAAAAGAGATGCGTTTTGGTGTGGATCGTGTTCTTAGCTTTTGTTCTTCTTGCGATGTCTGTTACGAGCATGGCGGAAAAGAGAGTCACCATAGGCGGGAAGAATTTTACGGAACAGTATATCTTGCCCGAGATGGCAAAGATCCTCATGGAAAAGAATGGTTTTAAGGTGACGCTAAGGACCGGCGTGGGCTCTGCGGTTGTACGTCAATCGCTGGAAAAGGCTCAGATCGATTTTTATTATGAATACACCGGAACTGCCTATACGGTATATCACAAGCAGAACAACAGCGACATAATGACTAACCAGGCAAAATGCTATGAATGGGTGAAGGAGAACGATGAAAAAAAAGGGATTGTATGGCTTGATGAAGTGCAATTCAATAACACATACACCCTTATGATGAGGGAGCAAAATGCTCGCGATCTTGGAATTGCTTCTATTAGTAATCTGAGCCGGTATATGAATAAAAATCAGGATAAGCTTGTCATCGGCGTCAACGCGGAATTCTGGGAACGTCCGGACGGCTTTAAGCCGCTTATGAAGCTGTATGGCTTTCAAGTCCCATATGACAAAGTAAAAAAGATGGACTCCGGTATTGTATATAAGGCCCTCAAAGAGAAAGAGGTTGATGTCTCTATGGGGTTTGCTACGGACGGCAGGATCGCGGCATTCGGCTTTATTAACCTAAAGGACGACAAATCATATTTTCCCATTTACAACCCCGCACCCGTTGTCCGTTCGGAGTTTATTAAGAAGTATCCGGAAACACGCAACATCCTAAAGCCCATTGCTGAGAGGCTTACCACAAAAGAGATGCAGAAGTTGAACGCCCAGGCGGATATTGAGCATAAGAAGATTGAAGAGGTTGCCCGCAGCTGGCTGCAGAAGAATGGATTGCTGTAGAAAGGTAAACTAAATAATTATTTGTAGGAAGGATGGAAAAGACGGAAAGATATGGAATTTAATTTGAAAGAGAATGATCTATTAGAAAAGATACACCTGGACGCGCTCCGGGTGCTTGAGGAAGTCGGTATAAAATGTGATTCTCCTGAGGTCAGGAAGATCTTTGAAGACACGGGCCTTGCAGCCTTTGATGACAGTACGGGACATATCCATGTCCTGACTCCCCTGGTGGAGCAGGCCCTGAACAGCGCGCCCAAGAGAGATAAGTACTGGATACCTGAAGACTCGTTCGGTGTGGGAGGCACCGCCCCCTTTGTCTATGACGATGAGACCGGTGAACTGGTGGAGCCTACCTTTGATCACCTTACCAGGATAGCGAAGATTGTAAACAAGGCCGATGAGATCGCTTTTATGGCAAGGGGAGTCTTGATTCGAAACCAGGAAACAAAGGTCATGGACACCATAATCGAGAACTGTGATAAACCCGTCTATGTCGCTGCCGTAACAGAGGCGGGTATAGACAGGGCCAAGAAGATTCATGAGACCAGGGGAGATATCACTGTCCAGTTCTCAATTATCAACAGCCCCCTGAATATAATTGAGAGCATGGTCGATCCTTTTCTCGCTTGCGTGCGAAAGGGAATACCCATCTATGTCTCCAGCATGCCCATGGCAGGGCTCTCCGGGCCCTATTCCATGTCAGGTATTCTTACGCTGACACACGCAGAGGGTCTGTTTGGAATCACCCTGGCACAGCTTGTGAACCCCGGGATCATGGTTGTGCATGCGGGACTTCCGTCCATCGCCAATATCAAGAAGAACTATGCGGTGGACCTTGGCCTTGTCTCCCATAATATTGCCAACCTTTTACAGGAGAAGGTCTGCAAAATGCTGGGCATACCCTCTATCCAGACCGCCTGCACCACCAGCCAGGAGACACCTAACAGAAAGGCCGAGGAAGAGGCGATAAACGGTTTCGCCATCATGAAAAAGTACGGCTTTCACCAGATGCGGCATTCCTTCGGTTTCCTGAAGGAGCTGATCTCTTTTTCTATTGCTAAGATGGAGAGGCATATCGAGCTCTGTCGGGAGACCGGACCTGAAAAGGCCCCTGAATACGAGCTTGAGCCCTATGACCCGGAAGGGTTTGAGGTTATTATGCGAAACGGGGGCACGGCCAACTATATGAGGGACGATCACACGGTCAAGAACACGGGTAGATCCTTTCTTTATTAGTAGCTACTCAGGTGGATAGGCTGAAGGTGGAAGGCTTTCGGTTTTCAACCTAAACGTTTAAGGGGTTATACTTCAGGCCTTGTTAAGTAGTTGAGTGGTTAAGTTGTTGTTATTATTTGAATTAACACTCTTTACTTAAGAATTGGACACCTGATAGATTTAGAACTCTAATATGTTGATTTCACGTAACTGCTCAGGCAGATAGGCTGTAGGTATTTAGGCTGTAGGAGAGAATCATGCGTGATCATAGGTCGCTCAGAGCATTTGAATTGGCTGACGAAGTGGTGCTTCTGATCTATCGAGCTGCTAGAGAATTTCCTACGGAGGAAGTATATGGGTTGACTTCCCAAATGAGAAGAGCCCGATTTCAGTTCCATCAAATATCGTTGAAGGATGCTCCAATTTGATCAATGGGAAAAACCTAATAGCCTTTAGCCTAAAGCCTAAACAACCTGAATAGTTACGATTTCACATACTTATTTTCCAATTCAACGACTCAACCAATCAACTATTTGACGATCTTTGTACTTGTAAAAAAGGAGGTCTATGTATCATGAAAGTCATGGTTTATCAGACAAGCCCGGTCCTGCTGGACCTTAAGGCGAATCTTACAGATGTCATTGCAAAGATCCGGAAAGGCAGGGAGAGAGGCGCTGAACTCACTGTTTTTCCTGAACTTGCATTGACTGGATACTTTGTCGGGCAGCAGTACCATGAAGTTGCGCTCAGGTTGGATTCTCAGGAGATCAGACAGTTGACATCGGCCACAAAAGGGACGGCGGCCGTGGTTGGCTTTATTGAAGAGTCGTCCTCCATGAACTTTTATAACTCGGCGCTTGTGGCTGTTGACGGAGAACTCCTCTTTGCGTACCGCAAACTCAACCTTCCCAACTACGGAGTCTTTGAGGAGAGAAAATTCTTTACGACCGGAAAGCATGTCCCTGTCTTTAAACTCAATGACTTCAACATTGCCGTCTTTATCTGTAATGACCTGTGGCACCCGTCTCTGCCCTATCTGGGTGTGACCCAGAAGGCGGATATCTTTGTGAGCATATTCAACTCCTCACAGGGCTCCATGGGTGATGAGTTCAGCAATATAGAGAGCTGGGCAATTGTCAACAGCTTTTATGCCCGCATATTCGGCGTCTACAACATCTGCGCAAACCGTGTGGGCGAGGAGAGTTTCTTGGAGAGGAGGGATACCCGAAAGGAGAAGCCGGAAAAAACAGACACCCGAGAATTCCCGGATCAGTTGTGCGAAAACCAGACTTACAGGTTCTGGGGTGGCAGCGAAATACTCAACCCCTTTGGGCAGCATATCGCTAATGCCGCTCTTTATGAACCGGACGAGATCTTTGGGGAGATCCACAGGGATATCCTTAGACAAAAAAAGATCCTGCTACCGTACTTAAGGAACGATGACCCCTATTTTACACATAGGGAGTTGGAGCGTGTCTTGTATGGTAAGAAGCAAGGAAATATACCTTGAGCTTGATAACAAGAATATGCGTTATTATTGCTATTAAATACATTACAATTTTTAGTCAATTAAAAAAGGGGTTAGTCCCTGTTAGATCGGGACCAACCCCCTTTTTTTATCATTTCCGATTATCCCTTGATTATCCTGGGGATCATCATGTGGTGATGCGGGCATATGGAAATGGGATTCTGGTAGGAGCAACCCGCAAAGGCCTGGATATACTTTCTGAGGTCAGGAAGAGATATAACCTCATCCACAAAACCTCGCTTTGCGCAGTATATGGGCCTTGATTTGTCATAGTATTCCTGCGCAAGGTCGTTCATCTTGTCAATGATCGGCTGTAATGGACGTCCCGCGTCCTTCTCTTTAACAAGTCTCCTTGAAAATGAGGCCGCAGCGGCAGTCTCGCCGTGCATCACGTAGATCTCCGTGGTGGGAGTGCCCAGCGTGAACACGTTGTGGTTGTTAGCGGTGGGGCCGCCCATGACGTAATGGGCAGCAGCGGTTCCCTTCCTGAGAACAACACACATCTGGGGGACATCGGTCTGCTCGATGGAGTAGATAAGGGACTGTCCAAGACCCAGGAGTTCGGCCTTTTCCGCGATATCACCCACATCGATACCCGTGGTGTCCTGGAACCATACTATAGGGATCCTGTCACGGCCGCATAGGGTCACGAACTCATTCATCTTGATCAGACCCTGGCGGTAAAGCTTTCCACCTATGCCGGGGTAGGGGGCGTACTCGGGATATTTTGCCCCCAGGAAACCCTGACGGTTGCCGATAAAGCCCACCACAAAACCGTCTATCTTGGAAAGACCCGTATAGACCTCAGGACCGTAGTCCGGCCTGAACTCCATGTGCTCGCTGTTGTCAAAGATGCGGGCGAGCATCTCATCAAAGCTGTAGCTCCTTTTCTGGTTGAAGGCTACAATACTGTTAATATCCTCTGTTGAGAATTTGGGCTCTTTGGGCTCGGCAACTCGGAAGAAGTTGGGATCATATGCCGGCGTCATGTCCATGTATTTCTTCAGCGCGTCAAGGACACCCTCTTCGCTATCATAGACCTCTTTGAAGAAGCCTGTCTCTTCGTGATGGATGGGGGTGCTTCCTGGGGGCACCTGCTTGAAGTGGCGGGTCGCCTCGATGAGCTGCTCAGCGCCTTCCTCGTCGAATGTGCCTTTGGGACTCATACCGCCCACGATACCGCCGCCGCCGACCGCCATGTTTGCCTTTTCATGGGCAATGAGTATGGTGGGGCTGATTGCCTGGTAACCGCCACCGGCCGGGTTGGTGCCGTATATGCCTGCAATGATGGGTACACCCAGCGTCTCCAGCTCCGCATGCCTGAAGAAGGTGGTGCCGTTGCCCCTCCGGTTGGCGTATACTTCTTCCTGCTCCGTCAGCTTTACCCCACTGCAGTTTACGATCCAGACCAGCGGAACATGCAGTCGCTTGGCCATGTCCGTGACCCTGAGCTGGTTGTCTGCCTGACCAGAGATCCAGGCGCCTGCTATGACCTTATTGTCAAAACCGATAACAACGGCCCACTTGCCATTGATCTTGGCAAGGCCGTCTATTACTCCGGTAGTCCCTTCTTCGTTTAAATTGGGATTATACAGGGTGTGGAGCGGGCACCAGGTACCGGGATCTACCAGATATTCGATCCTCTCCCAGACGGTCATCTGTCCTCTCTTCTTGATAACCTCGGCAGGGATACCCGCGTTCTTCACGGCATCTACTGCCTTGGCCACATCAGCCTCCAACTCTTTGATCTGGGCCACGTTCTCTTTTGAATCTTCTAACTGTTTGTCGGTAAGAGGTTTACCGATGTCTGTCATTTTTTCAAAATACGGTCTCATCTTTATTCCTCCTGACTTGTTGTCTGTCCGGAAAATCCGGGTGAAAAAAGGAGTTCTTTAAAACACTGGTCCGCCAGAGACGGAACGATCAATCTATCTATGGCGGTATGGTTATTAAGTAATAAAACTACCTGTTTGCCTTGCGTATATCCAGTTGATCAAGGGCCGTAATCCACTTGCAGATGTTCGTAGAGCCTTCTACTATCTGGTAAGCGGGTGCGTCACGATAATATCTCGCAACCGGATATTCTGTTGAGTAGCCATAGGCGCCCAGGATCTTCATGGCCACCTGGGATGCTTTTACAGCGATCTCGCCTGCCAAATATTTAGCCATGGCGACCTCAAGGGTGTTACCGATATTGCCCTGGTCCTTCTGCCAGGCAGCTTTGTAGACCATAAGGCGTGCCGCCTCGAGTTCGCAAGTGATCTGGCCGATCATGTCCTGGTTCATTTGGAACTGGCTGATGGGTTTTCCAAACTGTTCCCTTTCCTTACAGTAGTTGGTCGCAGCATCAAGGCATGCCTGTGCAACGCCGATTCCGCCCGCTGCCGCTGAAAGACGGGTCTGGTTGAGAGAACCGAATACGATCTTTGCGCCATCACCCGGTTTACCCAGAATGTTTTCTTTGGGTACTTTTGTGTCTTCGAGAATAATCTCTCCCGTGGGGCAGGAACGGGTACCTATTTTGTCAAGATCTGTAGTAGTTATTCCGTTAAAATTCTTAAGTTCAACAACAAATGCGGAAAGACCTTTTCCCCTTGCTTCCCTGTCGGTGTAAGCATAATAGATCATCAAGTCGGCTATACTGGCGTTTGATATCCAGGTCTTATAACCATTTACAAGCCAGTGGTCACCTTTGTCCTTTGCCGTGGATTTCATGGCCATGACATCAGAACCCGCATTGGGTTCGGTGATTCCGAATCCACCTATATATTCGGCAGATACCAGTTTGGGTATATATTTCTGTTTTAATTCATCGGAGCCGTATGTAAAGATGGTATATGCACAGCCCAGGGTGTTCATGTTAATCTGAACCCTAAGAGAGCTCGAAGCCCGGGCAATTTCCTCAGTAAGAATCGTGACCGCAAGCCATCCCATCTCATTTCCGCCATACTCCTCGGGGATGACGGTTCCGAAAAATCCCAACTCGCCCATGGGCTTTACCACCTCTTCATATGGAAAATAGTGGTTTTCATCCCACTCATCGGCAAAGGGGGCGATCTTTTCATCGGCAAAGTCCCTTGCCATGTCTTTTAACATCTGTAATTCTTCGCTTAGTGCAAAATCCATGAATATTCCTCCTTATTATTTAGGATGCGATCTATAAACTATAAACTACTTTGTGATTTTTTTCTCAGAGTCGTTTTATAGACTATTGCATAATGAATAGCAATAAAAATATTTATATTATAGCTACATTTTAACTATTTTTCTACTTCTTTCACTCGATTACTGTTTTTTTAACGAAAAACAAGATCATTAAGATTCAAGGATTACGGGATCATTGTATAACTTGTTAAATTGTAACTATTCAGGTTGTTTAGGCTGTAGGCTAAAGGCTATTAGAGGCTATTAGTTTTTGCGCATTGATCGAAGCAGGGCACCCAAAACCTTCTCCGTCTCCACAGCCAATTCAAACACTCTGAGCTTCGTATGATCACGCATGATTCTCTCCTACAGTCTAAATGCCTACAGCCTATCTACCTGAGCAGTTACCATTGGAGATACCTTGGAAAGTTTCTTTTGTCTATGACCTTGAAGCAAAGCGGCAGGGTCATTTGCTAATACCTTGCTGGTGCCCAGGGACAGACCAAAATCCTTTGTACGCATTGATGATGTGGAAATTAGATGGTGGATTTAGGTTTTCTTCTGAAAAATCAGGGTGAATATCCGGTGATCTTTTATATTTTCATTGACAGGTTAGAGAAGAACATATAAAAAAATGATATTTTTTGGGCAAGATACTGGATTTTATAATCTGAAACTCCCGTTGTTGCCGAAGTTGAATAGATTTCAAACTGTTACACAAAGTTGATGGAGGAGACGCCTATGGCAGATGAAGCCTTAAACCTAAGTGAAAAAAAGGCCGAATTCAGAGAGAAGATAAAAGAACTGCTTCCGGAGGGCAATCTAAACCTTTGTTTTACCTGCGGAACCTGTGCAGCAGGTTGCCCCGCGACCGGTCTTGAGAATATGGATCCCAGGAAGTTCGTAAGGATGATAGCGCTCGGTCTTGATGAAGAAGTCCTGACCACACCCTGGATATGGATGTGTTCATTGTGTATGCGTTGCATATATGCATGTCCCATGAAGGTGGACATACCAAATATGGTTGGACTAGCACGTCGAACCTGGCCTCGTGAAAAGCGTCCTAAGGGAATCATTGATTCATGCGATATGGCACTCCGGAACGATACATGCAGTGCCATGGGAGCTAACGAAGAGGACTTCCAGTTCGTGGTAGAGGACGTGGCTGAAGAGGTGAGAGAGGAACAGAAAGGGTGGGAGGACCTTCAGGCGCCTGTCAATAAGAAAGGGGCGGAGTTTTTCCTTAACCAGAATTCACGGGAACCTGTAACCGAGCCTGATGAGATGATCCCTCTATGGAAGATCCTGCATCTGGCCGGAGCGGACTGGACTTACGGTACAAAGGGTTGGGCCGCTGAAAACTACTGTCTGTTTGCCCAGGATTTGGAGAATTGGGAAAAAATCGTCCGAGTCAAGGCCAAGGCCGTAGATGATCTGGGGTGTAAGGTCTGGCTCAATACTGAATGAGGCCACGAACTCTTTGCAGTCCGGGTCGGACTGCAGAAATTCAATATTCCCCACAATTTTGAAATAGAGAGCATTATCAGACTGTATGCCCAATGGATTCGAGAGGGAAAGCTCAAGGTTAATTCAGACTGGAACAAGGATCTGAAAGTAAAATTTACCGTGCAGGATCCTTGTCAGCTTGTCAGAAAAAGTTTCGGAGACCCTGTAGCCGAAGATATGCGATTTGTTGTGAAATCAGTTGTTGGTGAAGAAAACTTCATTGATATGACACCCAACATGTCCAACAACTATTGTTGCGGTGGTGGCGGTGGTTACCTGCAATCCGGTTACACCGAGGCACGTCATCAATATGGAAAGATGAAGTTCGATCAGATAAAGAATACTGGGGCTACTTACTGTATTGCCCCCTGCCACAACTGCCATTCTCAGATCCATGACCTTAACGACCACTTTGACGGAGGCTATCATACCGTTCACTTGTGGACCTTGATCTGCCTTTCACTCGGCTGTCTGGGTGAGAATGAAAGGGCCTATCTGGGGCCTGATCTGGCAGAAGTCGGGTTATGATCTGTTGAAAAGAGAATGAATTCATGAAAGAGATCCTGCGCACTTGAACAGGGTCTCTTTTTTTACTAAAGGAATGGGATTTAAACAATGAGTATATATGATATTAAGTCTAAAGAAGAATGGCAGTTGGTTTTGGATGATATTTGTGAACAGTTAGGGATGACGGCAGCTATTTCAGATGGTAAAAAATTAATACTTCAATTCAGCGGCGAACGAAATGCCCTATGCTCGACAATCCGCGCCAATGAAGAGTCACTAGTATTTATATGCAGCCAAACTCAGCAATTTATGGCGCAAGAGGCTGAAAGGACACGGAAGCCCGTTATTGACGCCTGTGAAGCAGGCATGTCGAAATTTGTTATTCCCATTTTTTTTAAAGGCGAATATCAGGGCGCACTTACAGGCTGTGGGACTTGTGTTCACAGAGAAGAGATTGAGACCTTTGTAATTGAAAAGAGTTCAAAAATGAAAAAAGAAGAAATAAACCGGCAGGCTCAAGATGTCAATGAAGTAGAACAGATAAAAGTCGATGATATGGCAAAACGACTCTTCAAGGAGATTAAAAGTGATGAGCAAAGGGCGGAATTAAGATAGTAGCTGATGGCTCCGTCGGAAAGCCTTTGATTTCCGGGCGGACACTGACTAAATACGATAGAAAAGAGAATTGAGAGAAGCCCCGGCCTGAAAACCGGGGCTTTTTTATTGTAACTTAATATAGCAATGTTTGAACGGACATTGCTAAGAATGTTTACTAATACCGTATTCCAGTGTAACATATAAGATTATTGGTAAAACTAATAATGGAGAAGACCCATGATCAATAGCGAGAGAAAAGTTATAACCTCTATTTTTGAAGCCATGAAGGATGCGGTCTATATCATTGATGATGATTTTAACGTGGAATACATGAATGATGAGATGATGGAGAATTATGGTCAGGGTGTTGGACAAAAATGCCACAAAATATTTTATGGAAGGAACAGCGCTTGTGAAAAATGCCTGAAAAATGAGGTGTTTGATGGGAAAACAGTCCATTGGGAACATCATGACAATAAACTAAATAAGACCTTTGATATCACTGACTTCCCATTAAAGAATCCGGACGGGTCCATATCAAAGGTGAGCATATTCCGTGATATCACAAAGAGGATAATGAGCGAGGAAAGGCTCAAGGTTACGGAAGAAGACTATAAAAGATTGTTCGAGCACGTTGGCGCGGGTGTCTATGTCAGCAGTAAAGAAGGGGAATTTCTGGATGCCAATCAAGCGCTTCTGGATATGCTGGGTTATGAGAGCAAAGAGGAATTTTTCAAGATTGATATAGTAAAGGACCTTTATCTCAGGCCGAAAGACCGTCGAAAGTTTCAGGGGATGATTGAGAGGGATGGTCGCGTGATCGACTATGAAGTGGAATTCAAACGCAAGGATGGTAAGACCATCCCGGTCTTGCTCACAAGCCATGTTCGGTACGATCGGGATGGGAATGTTCTGGGATATGAAGGTATTAATATCGATCAGACCCAAAGAAAAAAGATGGAGAAAGAGCTCAAAGAGGCGCATGATTTTCTGAATAAGATTATCCAGAGCTCACCAAACGCAATTATCGCAGCTGATATGGAGGGGAAAATAATCCTGTTTAACCGGGGCGCTGAGGAAATATTGGGATACAAAGCCAAAGATGTTATATGGAATATGAACGTAACAGATATATATCCGAAGGGGATAGCAAGAGAGGTGATGAAGTTAATGAGAAGCACAAAGTATGGAGGGCGAGGTATTCTGAATTCATATCCCATGGTACAAGTAAGACAGGATGGAGAGGTGTTGGACGGGAATCTCTCTGCTGCAATCATTTACGATTCCCATGGAAAGGAGATCTTTACTGTTGGAATATTTGTAGACCTTATTGAAAGGCTCGCAATGGAGCGCAAACTCCGAGATACACAGGAGCAGTTGCTGCAGTCTGAAAAGCTTGCAGCCATGGGAAGATTAACCTCTCAGGTAGCGCATGAGCTGAATAACCCATTGTACGGTATCATGAACACCCTGGAACTTTTGAAGACAGAAGTATCACCACAGAGTAAGAGGAGAAAGATCCTTGATATGGCACTTTCTGAAACCGTTCGCTTAACTGATTTGCTTCGTAAAATGCTCAGTTTCTCAAGGCCTGATGAAGAGGAGAGGCAGGTTACTGATATCAACACAATCCTGGATGAGATCCTGCTTCTGGTTGGGAAGCAGCTTCAGGAAAACAGCATTCGCATATCTTCCTCTTTTGATGAAATACCCGGAATGGTGTTTGCTTCCAGAAATCAGCTTAGGCAAGTCTTTCTGAATATGATAGCCAATGCTAAGGATGCAATGCCTGACGGTGGAACATTAACAATAAATACTATGAACGATGAAGGAAAAGTTTGTATTGAGATAACTGATACGGGAATTGGAATAAAGAAGAAAAATATTAATAAAATCTTTGATACATTTTTTACTACCAAGGATAATATTAAAGATGTGGGGCTTGGGCTCTCAGTCTGTTATGGCTTTATCAAGGACCATGAGGGAGATATTGATGTTTCAAGTAAGTGGGGGCAAGGTACTACGTTTAACATAATTCTTCCAAAATATATTGAAGAATCAAAATAATTGAAATAATTAAACTTAATATTGTATAATTTCAGCCTTTTTCTCTGCATTAAAAGATCTGATCCTTTGGTAACGTTTAAAAGTGATGGCATGAATATTTAAACCGGGTAAAATAAAAGTCAGCCTGATCTCCGGTCATGCCAATCTTTTCAAAACGATGTCTATTCCGTTCTTTGCCTGCAGTCTGATTTTTAAGAGTTTAAAAAAGATTTTCCCAATTATAACGGGACATTCTGCAATCGTTCCCGGGCGTAAACCCTTAAAAATCAGACCA
>JAFDAM010000074.1 GCA_019313825.1 Deltaproteobacteria bacterium | reverse complement strand
GAGGGCCAGGAAATTCGACACAGACGCTCTTATTCCCTGGAGCTGCATTAGAAGGAATATCGAAAAAGGCCTTGATCACTGATCCCTGCCGCTCGATCTTCTTTCCTTTCAGGGTCCCAATTTTGACGTTGAGGATCTTGACTTCCTTCGGTGGGGCGGCCCCATTAGCCAGCGTGATCGTTACCAGAACACCAACTTCACCCAACTCTGCGGTTGCAGGTGAAACACTCATAATGGCCTCCCCTGGACCGTGTTTCTGCTGTGTCCAGGCGCACGTTGATCCGCAAAGGACCAATTTGCAGAGGATGATCATCGTCAGGGTGAGCTTTGGTATATTTTTCATTTTATTCTCCTTTCTTTTTTGTCTATCTCATCCAATGAGACGCCAAACACACAGAATACTTGTACCCTTTATTTTTTTGTATCATCCGATCGCGTGAAAGGAGAAAGAAATGTTTACTGAAGAGGCTGAATATATATAAGTAGCTTTTCTCAAAAAAATTTATATGTTCTCCTAATTCAATGACAAATCCCATCCGTTAATTTATAATGTCTCTTCCGTGGGCGGTTAGCTCAGTTGGGAGAGCGCGGCGTTCGCAAAAAGATGAGATGGGGAATCGTTAAAGCCTTTATTCCCAGGGAAATACCAGCAATATCAGTCACTTACGATTAGTTTTCCTTTCAATCCTATTGCCATATTTTCAGCTATTTTCAACTTAATCTGTCACATATTTGCGTGTGTTAATTTATCTCCTGCCTAGTTAACATAAAGGAGGGCAGAGTAAGGTCTTCACGTATTTTCCTTCGAAGGACCTGTGACAATTACCGCTCTGTCCTCTGGCTTTCCTGGGATGGCCGATAGGATATAGGCTTATTATGCCTAAACACGCAAATGCTGCCAGGGAAGAAACTAAATCAAGGAGGACTACATGCTTAAACATGATTCTAAAGAATCAAACGGGGGGAGAACCGTCATCGGGATTGATCCGTGCAGCCAATTCCTTCAACTGGCGATCCTCACCCCCAACAAAAAAACGGAGTTTAAAAAACTCCCTCTTTCACCTTCTATCACAGAGGAAATAGCCAGGTCAACTGATCCCGCGACAACTCAGATCGCGATCGAATCTTATGGCAGTTATGGGAAGCTTTTTGTCTATGATCTCCTCAGGAGGGGATATGACATCCGTGAGGTTAATCCCCACATCTCCAAGAAGCTAGCCAGTCTATACAACGAGGAGCACAGTGATCAGAAAGATGCGGAGAGCCTGGCGAAAGCCTTACTGTTGATTCCTGATTTACCCAGGATCTCGATCACAGACAAGAAACAGTGGTTGGCCAAGTTGACCCGGACGAGAAAAAAGTTGGTTAAGGATCTGAATGGTTATTTAAACCGGCTTCACATTGCTTTAACAGAAAGTTATGGAGTCGTCTACAAAAGCCTCTTCAAAACCCTTTTTGCGAAAAAAGCCCTGTTGTTTTTTGAAGAAAATCCAACAATCAATGACAGCATATCTGATGAGGAAACAAAGAAACGATTGGGAGAGGAGAAGTGGGATTTATTAATCCAGGCTGGCACATGGAAAGATGATTACTATCTGGAGACCTTAAGGACTGAGATAAGAGGCCTCATCGGAATCATTAGATCTGTCAACAGCACAAAAATAGCTCTAGAAGAGAATATCCGGGAAATAGCTGAACAGGTAGAGGAAATGGGGATACTGCAGACTTTTCCTGGGATAGGTGGCATAGCTGGAGCAACTTTGCTGAGTGAGATCGGAGATATAGAACGTTTTGAAAAGGAGAGCTATCTGTCGGCTTATTGTGGAGTAAGCCCTGTTATATGGCAAAGCGGAACAGGAAGGATAAGAACAAAGCGAAGAAAGCGTTACAGCCGAAGACTCAAAGGGATCCTCTATTTTATAGCACTCTCACAGATCAGAATAAATCCTGAATCCAGGGCTTATTATGACCGGAAGATAAAAGAAGGAAAAACACACTGGCAGGCCATGAATGCTTTATCCAGACAGCTGATCAAGATCATTTACTACATGCTGAAGCATAAGAAACCTTATCAAAGAAACACTTTGGTAAACTAGTTATTGACATAGGATATTGTCACACGGAGAGGTCTATAATCTGTTTGACACTTCCTATCTGAATTTATATCCTAGTATCGCTTAATAGGGCGGAACATGCTCCCTTCGATGCCGTCATTGTCACGTGTGCCGCTAGTAGAGTCCCCCCTTTTCTCCTCGAACAGCTTAAGGAAGGGGGCCGGCTCGTTATCCCTATTGATCAAACGCCCTATTATCAAACATTAACACGGGTGAGAAAAAGGGATGGGAAACCTGTTATTAAACGCATATCGGATGTTCGTTTTGTTCCAATGACAGGGGAGATCAGGAAGAAAAAGAAATAAGTGCCTACTGGTGATAGAAGAACTAGCTTGCCCTGGAGTGTTCACCGCGAAATTTGCTCCTGGCGGATCCGGGAAGTATAGTCTTTCTCATGCGGATAGACTGAGGGGTAACTTCCACCATTTCATCTTCTTTTATGAAACCGATGGCCTGTCCCAGTGTTAATATTCTAGGGGGGGTGAGGACGCGCATTAGATCAGAGGAAGCACTCCTCATGTTTGTAAGTTGTTTTTCCTTGCAGGGATTAATGGGCAGGTCATTATCCTTGTTGTGTTCTCCCACTATCATTCCTTCATACACAGGATCGCCCGGTGCGATGAACATCGTTCCTCTCGGGGAGAGGTTGTCCAGTGCGTAGGCGACTGCTTTGCCCTGACGGTCGGAGACAAGCGAACCCGACATGCGTTTTGAAAAGTATCCCCTGTATTCCTCATAACCCTTCATGTAGGAAGTAATCACCCCGGTTCCGGCCGTGTCCACGATGAACTCGCTGCGGTATCCTATAAGAGACCGCGATGGGATGGTGAATTCGATATGGACTCTACCGGTACTGCCGTTAATGAGCTTTTCCATCTTCCCTTTTCTCTTGGACAACTTCTGAGTGACGATACCGATACAGCTTTCTTCACAATCGATAAAGAGAGATTCCATCGGCTCGAAATATTTGCCGTTCATCTGCTTAAAGATGATCTGCGGAGCACCGATGCTGAGCTCGAATCCTTCCCGGGCCATTGTCTCTATCAGTATTTCCATCTGAAATTCACCACGCCCCTTGACGATAAATTCATTGGAATTCCCGGTGGTTTCAAGCTGTATGCCGACATTGAGAAGTGTTTCCTTCATCAATCTTTCATATATCTTCCTGGACTGGACATGTTTCCCCTCCCCGCCGGAAAAAGGGGAGGTGTTCACACTGAAGAGCATTGACAGGGTCGGTTCGTCCACCATGATCCTCTCTAACGCCTTCGGATTTCGTTTCGTACAAATGGTATCTCCGATCTGTACATCTTCGATGCCCGCGAGGGTTACGATATCGCCCCGTTTGACTGAAGCAGCTTCCTCGAATTCCACACCTTCATAGGTCTGGAACTTCATGACCTGAAGAGGTTCGATTTTTTCGTCTTTTTTCAGGCAGACGAGTTCATCGCTGATTTTCGCGGTGCCATTGCATATCTTGCCGATGGCGAGGCGTCCCAAATAATCCGAATAACCGAGATCGCAAACCTGCATTTGAAAGGGTTCGTCGGGATCATAAGAGGGCGCGGGAATATATTCCAAGATGGTGTCGAAGAGAACCTGCAGGTCCTCTCCCCGTTCATCGATGGTTTCCTGAGCAATCCCTTCCCGGCCGATTGAATATAACACGGGAAATTCGATCTGACTATCCGCCGCATCGAGGTCTATGAACAACTGATAGATCTCATCTTGCACTTCCCTGGGTCGAGCATCCTTCCGGTCGATCTTATTGATAACGACAATGATCTTCTTGTCCGCCTCGAGGGCTTTCTTCAAAACATACCGAGTCTGTGCGAGAGGCCCTTCGGAGGCATCGACCAGCAGTACGACTCCGTCAGCCATTATCAATCCCCGTTCTACCTCTCCCCCAAAATCAGCATGTCCGGGAGTGTCAATGATGTTTATTTTTACATCTTTCCACCAGATAGAACAGTTTTTTGCGGTGATCGTTATACCGCGCTCCCGCTCAAGGTCCATGTTATCCATTATTCTTTCTACGACTTTCTGGCGCTGTTTGAACATCCCGCTCTGCCTCAACATATGGTCAACAAGCGTGGTTTTGCCGTGGTCAACGTGGGCTATGATGGCTATATTTCTTATATTTTCGTTTTGTTCCATTTTATATCTGCCGTTATCAGTGTTGCAGGAAGTAGATCCCAAAAACTGCATCAATGCCGTCTTTTGAGCTAATCTGGATTAAGTTAAAATCTTTGAAATAAAAACTATGAAAAGAACTTGATCGCACATACTAGCATTTCCAGCCGTCAAAAGATAGCTAAAGCTGTACAAATAATGGAGGCCGTGCTGGCTTATTTAATTTCAACTGTTTCTACGATTACACCATCTTTAAGTATATTTATCACTAGCTTTCCAGTTTGAATATCTTGAACAAGTCTCTTAAGAACCTCTTCGCTAAAAGCAGGAATCCCAGATTCCCACTAGGAATTATTAAACAATTCTTTTTCTGTGTCAGTTAAACCTTTCAGTTTTCCTTCTGATCTCATTTTTTCTTTTATTCTCTTATATAAATCTTCAAACCTTTTTTCCCCTTGTTTTAATATTTCTTTATCCCTGGGGAACCTTTGTTGTTCCCGCAATTTCTCAATCTCTGTCCTGGTTTCAGCCACGGCTATTACGCGTATTTCTACTTTATTGGAACGTTTATAACTATTGGCGTAACCTTCATGTGGGGGCGGATCAGTTCCACGATGGGGATCACCTACTAGACTTCGATGTGTTAAGTTTCTGGAAGTGGAGTTCGTCGGATCTCGTAAGTAATGCGACAAGGGGGGTGCTTGCGGAATACCTTGTTGCTCAAGCTCTCGGAGTCGCAGAAAAAAGTGTCCGCGAGGAGTGGGCTGCTTACGACCTGAAGGCACTCGATAGCACAAGCATTGAGGTCAAGTCCGCAGCCTACATCCAGAGCTGGCATCAAGACCAACTCTCACAAATCGTTTTTCGCGTGCCGAAGACTCGTGCATGGGACAAAGAGACGAACCAGCAGAGCGAGGATATAAAACGACAGGCGGATGTGTACGTATTTGCAACGTGAGGAGGAGTCTGCACCTAGAGCAACTGATTCGTAATCAGTAGGTCGGAGGTTCGACTCCTCTCGCTGGCTGTCTTTTTTATGGGGTAAAACCCGATTTTCCTTTAAGCACCATTAAGCCAAATTAAACGAGATTAAGCAATTTTTGTGACATATTTGTGACATGGATGGAGAGGTCTGTCTCTAATTGCGCTTGTCGATCCTGCTAGGTGCATTGTTTCAGTGAATGGAAGGGTGCTGACACGTCAGCATTTAGTAGGAACACCCGATATCCCCATTTAAAGCTTTCGTATAGAGATAACCACCTGTTATATGTGTACTATATTTTCAAAGCATTAATAGTTTTCATCCTTTTGAGTCAGTAGGCTGAAGACTATTTCAGAGACCAGATGCAGAAAAGCTTATACACCCTTATTGCTCTCATAGTTCTTTAGGATACATGCCACCAGCTCCAGAGGCTTTTAGGCCGAATATTCTTTCTCTAAAAGTGTTACATTGATGGGGAGCAGGTCAGAAATGTCCTCAACGAATATGAGTGGAAAAAAGCCAAAGAGATGTTTGGGATATATTGATGATAATCTGTCAAACTCGGCATACAACTCAGTAAAGCATGGAAGTGGTGCATAGGTACTGAATATCAAGGAGAAAAAGTCACCTTATAGAACGAACAGGGCGAACCGAATAATGGATCCAATCTGGTATAAAGGGCCAAACAGTGCAATCATGGAAACGAATGACCCAATAGCATTCCACATCAGGATTAGGAGGATAACCAGAAGGTAGTTTCCATGGGTTACTTGTCCATATCATTTTTTGTATTTCAGAAAATATTGGATCTATATAAAGATCGCCATTTGAAGTAGTCCTCTCCAGCAGGGAAGCCCCTTCCTCTAAAGTCGGTAGCCTCCAGTCGTGAAAATCTGCATATCCTCTTTTATTTAGTCCTGCTACCCACTGTATGGCTTTTTCATAGACCAGGGCAATTAAGGATCCAGACTGGTGCCACATTAAGCCTGTTGCATTATCTATCACCACTCTATCTTCATTTATTATCTTTAGGTTAAAATCATTATGAAAATCGCCATCATAATTACTTATATCTGTCTCAGTTCCTGGTGTTCGCTTCGCAAAGTAGCCATTGCGTCTTAGTATATATTTTCCATCATCAACACTCAATCTTATAGAGCCTGGAGGTGTGTACTGACGGCGACTCGACGGTTCATATTCCCTTCTTGGTGTCTTATCTCTTTCTTTCCTTCTCCTTGGCTCATTTATAAGAGTAATTAAGCACTCGTCGCATCCATATTGTTGACTACGTGTCCACTCCGGCCTGAAAGGGATCCGTCGATTCCTTTCAGTCACAACATCATCTAAACCTGTATCAAATGGACCGGCTCTCAAACAAGAAACTTGATATTCATGGTGTTGGGAGGCTCTACGCTGCTGAAGTTTTACTATACACTTTTCTCCAGTAGTTTTATTAATATAATAAAGCTTAATAAAAACACGATAACTAAGGGAGTTAGGTTCAATTAAATCCCCATTACTGTCATATAAAGTAATTACGCATCTGTCTGGCCCAGATGAAGATAGCGGAGCGTAAAAAACTAAAATAAAAATTAAAACGCTCGTAGATATAATAACCTTTTTGTTAATAAGTTTGAACATCATTTTATTATTATATTTATTTACCAACTGTGAGCCACTCAATGTTCTTTAAATAAAAGTGTTTTTTGTATTCGTCGTTGTTAAACAAGAAAAAACCATTTCTTCTTTCTTCTGGCGAAGTGGGATATATAATCTGAAAATATGCATTTGAAAGTTGATATTCATAATCCCATAAATAATCCGGCATTTTCCCATATTTTATTGCATCTCTATGAGATGGAGGAGTATGTACAGATACTCTAACACGGCACCTTCCATCTTGCATTGCAGACAAGACTACTATCTTTTTTATTTCCAATATATTACATTTAAATGTTCTTCCTCGCCATGTCGCCCATAGCCACTGACTGCCGAAATATTTTTGTGTTCCAAAGCTTGGATTCACATGTGTTTTAATGCCATCGTATACTTTCACAGTAATGGCTAATGATGAACTAGCAATCAATAACAATAAAAAAGAACCAACTAGCAATTTGAAATATAATTTTTCCATTCTAATCCCCCTTTTTAATTGTCAAAAACAATCTTCCAAATATTTAATCTTTGATCTTTACCAAACCAAATCTTTTGTAGTGTAATTTCATCTGTCAATTCATCCAGAATTTTCACTTGACATTCACCAATAGTTTTATAGCGCCCAGTTTCAAATGTAACACCTGTGATAGTTTCAACAACTAAAGTCACATTATGAAGATATCGAGTAATAGCAGGTTTTGATCCCTCTATTTCAAATTTAATTACTTCTAGAGATCTTAGTTTTGAAAATGGGATAGTACGAAAAGAATTTTGATAATTAACTACTAAATACTTACTCTTCCCATAATGTCCCGAACTCTCTAAATGTTGGAAAATATATTCTATGTCATAAAAATCTAAAACCGTATCATCCGTGTAATAAATAGTACCTCTTACTTCCCCATAACCATAAGACAAAAAAGTGAACAAAAAGATGAAAACGAGACTAAAACTTCTAGGTGTTATTCGCATCTTCATCTCCAATTACCGTTACTTTTCTTGCTTAAACTATAGATTTCTCTGATTTTATTTTAGGGAGCGCACAGCTCGCACATAAGATTCACTACGTGGATTATACGAGGAAAGGGCTCTCTTCATAGTCTGAAGGCAAACCACATAGTAACCATCCCGCCAAAAATCTCCCGTATAGATGACACGTTGTTTTTTTGGGAAGATTTCACTGATAAAGAGTTTTCCATTCATCCTTGTCTCTTCGATAAGAGAAGCTAATTCTTCATGAGTAGGCAGACGCCAGTCTGAATATCCAGCATAATTTTTATAATTTAGATTTTCTATTATCCAGGGCATAGCACGCCCCCCTCTTACCGTTTTTGGAGATCCAGAATGCCACATCAAGCTGGTAGCATGATCGATTATAACTGGACTTCCATTTATTATTTTTTTTTCGTAATCATTCTTTATCGTCTCTTTCCCATTTACAAAAAACTTGGTTTTAAAATATGATGACCATTCATCTGTACTTACATCTCGATATTCAGATCTTAACTCTATAATTGGAATTCCTGATTCTACTTTTTCATTCTTTTGTGATTGCGACTTTCTTCCACCTTCTTCTGCATCAAGTATTCCAACTTTTATCTCTGATATCTTTCCATCTGCGATATTTATTTCATATTCTTTTGATAAAAAACCCAATTTTTCAACTCGGATAGTATGTGTACCAGGTTCTAAATTAGACAGATATTTCCCGTCATCCTTAAAATTTGATTTGCCAACAAATTTTCCGTCTAAATAAATCCTCAGTCCTGGTTCACACGTAATTTGGAGATCTCCACCTTGAGCTTGCAGGTTTGGTGAATATATGAAGAGGAATATTAAGAATAGAAAGAGAAATTTCTTAGAATAATATGCTAATAGAATTTTCATTCTAACCTCCCTTTTCAGCATGAATAATACTAATTAAAACACTATTGTTTTGTCAACCTGAATTCAACTTAAAGAAAAAGGGAAGGAATAAAGAAACACACTCAGATCAAAATTCTTACATTTTATTTCCTACAACATGGCCATAATTATAAGAACCTAAAGAATAATGCCTCATTGTGACCTGCCCCCCTAATCTCGACACAGGCAATATGTTAGAATTTGCCTGAATTGAGCCTGCCCCCTTCATTGCTTCCTGAAATTTCACTCGTATAAAAATTCTGCTGACATATCAGCATTTGTAGGAACACCCGATATCCCCATTTGAAGCTTTTGTATAGAGATAACCTGCTCTCAAATATGCGCAATATTTTTTAGCATAAAGTAGAATTATCTTCATAGAACATAAGATGTAATTGATTGTCATCTTGAATATATGGTATATGATTGGAGTCGACTTGCCCCATTTCTATTATTGGTATTTAGATGATTGAGTTTGAAATTGAAGAAGATTGAACCCCTCCCCATCGTCTGGACAGGAAATGCCCTTCTTTAAGGTGAAGTTTGAACCTGCTTTTAATGATTTCACAGTTCCTACTACCATGTCAAAAAAACGAGGCTCTGAGA
>JAFDAM010000073.1 GCA_019313825.1 Deltaproteobacteria bacterium | reverse complement strand
ATTGCTCATTTCTGAAACTGGGAACCCGCTGCGAAGCAGTGGGACTAAGCATCCGAAGGGTGCGAAGAATTGGAAACTAAATAGTGACCATTTTTAGTTTCTGGATGGACACTAACTACGACCACCGCCCTTTTTACCCCTGTAAAATCCTGGAGCATTTCCTCGAATTGATCCACATACTTACCGACAGATGAAACCCATCCTGTATCAAGACACTCTTTCACATATGTCCATTCGTTCCCCGAAAAGATAGGCTCGTGCAAAGGAATTGGCCTTTTGTTTTTTGGTAGTACGGATTGAAGAGCCTCTATTATTGCGTTTGTATCTAATTTTGGCATTTAAATATTACCCAGGTTGAGCGGTTCAGCGTTCAAGGTTCAGGGTTGAAGACACCTAAACGTTCATCAAAGGGTTCTGGTCATTATTACGGTGACAAAGCCGTCTCACCCAATGGGTGATCGTGACGAATCCCGGACTTGAAGAAAAAAATCATTATTGGAAATCGGTTATAACCTTTGAAACCTGAACCAAGAACCGATCAGTTTAGGTATTATATAGGTCTGCTTTATAGTTTTTTAGGTTCTCAGGGTTAGTAAACCACTCCACTGTCTCTATTAGACCTCGTTTGAGACCCTCTTTACCGGCGTAAATGGGGACCCAACCGGCAAGCTTTTTTGCCTTGCTGTTATCCGCCAAAAGCCTTTCTACTTCACTTTTATCCGGACGCAACCGCACCGGATCAGTTTCGATCTCGGTGCGCGCCCCCATAACTTCCGCGATTATAGTAGCAGTCTCTCCAATCGAGATTTCGAAATTGCTCCCAAGGTTAATCACCTCTCCAACCGAAGTTTCTGATTCTGCAACTGCGATAAAACCTTCAACTGTATCTTTAATATAGGTGAAATCCCTCGTAGGATGAAGGGAACCAAGCTTAATTTTCTTATTGCCACTTGCAATCTGCGTAATCACAGTCGGAATGACGGCCCTGGCCGATTGTCGCGGACCATATGTGTTAAATGGGCGAATGATAGTTATTGGGGTGTTGAATGAGTTGTAAAAGGAAAGGGCGATCTGATCAGCTCCAATTTTACTGGCCGAATAAGGGGACTGCCCCTGCAAAGGATGTTCTTCCGTGATAGGGACGAACTTCGCCGTTCCGTAGACCTCGCTGGTTGAGGTATGGATGACTTTGCTCGCTTCAAGTTCTCTCGCCGCCTGAACTACATTAAGCGTTCCTTTGACGTTTGTATCCACATAAGTATCCGGAGAATGGTAGGAATATGGAATGGCGATGAGGGCTGCCAGATGAAACACCACATCGCAGCCCTTCATCGCTTGTTTGACCCCGTGTGGATCGCGGATATCTCCAGGAAAGACATCAAGGTTTTTCTTAATTTCCGGTTCAGAATGGTCGAGCCAGCCCCATGAGTTGAAGGAATTATAAAACACGAAAGCGCGAACGTTATAGCCTTGGCGTACCAGCTCCTCTGTTAGATGGGATCCGATAAAACCGTCGGCACCTGTTACTATGATTTTTTTGTTTGAGAGGGTCATTGGTCTGGTCTATTTCGTGGGTCTGGTGGGAGATATCAATTTTTTTGGCACGGATTTCACAGATTTCACGGATGTTTTTTTATGCAGCGGGATTCGGGCTTCCGTCTTCGCCTACGGCTGCGCCGCGACAGGTCCGAATCGCCGCTGCGGAACGTCTAACCAGAGGCTGGGGTGAAAACTTTGCGTTTGACCCGGACGCTTTCAGCAAAGTTGATCAGGAGACCGACCTCAATACCAGTGGCTTTCAGATAGTTTGTCAATTGGGCCTCATGGGCTGGATGGATTTCCTTCACCGACTTGAGTTCCAGGATCACCTTGTCCTCTACAATGATATCGGCAACATAGTCTCCTACACTTTTTTCTTCATAGAAGACTTTGATTGGGACTTCCTTTTTGGCCTGCAGCCCGTTTTTCTCCAGTTCGATCAGAAGGGCATTTTGGTAGACGCTCTCCAGGAAACCAAACCCGAGAGTGTTGTGCACTTTGTATGCGCACTCAATGATTTTTGCAGTGAGGTCTTTGTGTTTCATTTATATTTTTGGCACGGATTGCACGGATGACGCGGATTTTTTTAAATTGCAGGGTTGATTCTGGTCGTCATAATGCCACTTCAATAGGTGTAAAGCCCACAAGCTCTTTCCGTGAAGCAAGTATCCCCTGTACCTCATCGAACCCGGCCTCTTGCAAGAGATCATCCAGAGTGCCAAGCTTCTGTGCTTCTTCCAGGTTAATCCGGATGACTTCTTTCAAGTTCTTCTTTGCTTGATCCACATTCTCTCCGCAAGAGGTTATGTCGAGTTCAGGGCAGTAGGATACGTACATATTCCCTTCCTTCCATAGCTCTTCTGTCAGTTTGAGTCACATTATTGCCTCCGTTAATATGGTTTATTTCGTTGATCTCGTTGGTTTCGTCTGTCTCGTTGATCTGGTGTGTTTCGTTGAAACAAACAATTTTTTGGCACGGATTTCACGGATGTTTTTTATCTCTCGCCCGTCCCGCTGCTACGCGGGACTAGAGGCGCAGAGTGGGTAAAGTTGAAAGCTCAAAGCTCAAAGCTCAAAGGGGAAGAAGATAAATCTCTCGCTCGTTCCCCTTCGATGCTACTCAGGGTCACTAGAGGCACAGCCGGCGTCGCCCCTTCGACAAGCTCAGGGCTATGCCGCGCCAGGTCCGCCACCGCCGCGAGGGCTTTGGCGTGCCAAGGAGGACGCAGGGAACTAATATTTCGAGGATTGGGATCCATCTTGAATTGTGAATTATACATGAATTATAATAGGGTTGCGACTGACATTGGACATCTTTTTTATAAGCGTCTTCTTAAGATTTCATAGAAACTTTCTCTTTTACCAATCATTAAATTCAGGCATCAAATATTTCTTCTCTGCCTAGAGTTTTTACTTCTTTGCTCTCTATATCTTTCTTCCTTTCCAGCAATTCTTTACCTTCGTCTGTTAGTAAAACCGAAAGCGTTTCTAACTCCTTCTTTTCCATACAAGCAATTAATTTTGCTATGTCTTCGATCTTAATGTTAAGAGTCATTTGTGGCATTATGATCACCTCCTAAACATGTAATGGGTAATGGGAACGTTGCTACTTAACTGCATTCCTCCAGAATATCCCAAATCCCCTCATAGTTGTCAATAAAAGGGGTTCGTGCTGATCGTGCCTGAGAACTTTTATCAAGATTCCGGGTTGTAAAAAACTGTTCACCTCTTAAACAAGGGCTTTTCCGACAGGATCTCAGGATTTACAGGATTGGATGGATTTTTCTTTTCCCAGTTTCCTGACGAAACTGAGAAATAGGCCATCCCCGCCCAAAGGCGGGGAGAAGGGCATAGGTTCTTACCAAAGATCAGAGGTCGGGGCATCGGAACAGCCAAAGTTACCTCCTGTAAATGTCCCGCCTGTGGCCGATCCTCAAGATCACAATCTCCTCACCCTCTAGATCAAATATCACCCTGTAATCGCCTATACGAAAACGATATGAGCCGAGTTTAGGGTCAGCGATTTTTTCAGCGTATTTCATAGGATCTTCTTGAAATCGCAAAAGGGCTTTTCCTATACGCAGCTTGATGGGTGGCTCCAATTTCCTGACATCACGGATCGCCCGTTGGGTATAGGCGAGATTGAACTTCACTCTCCAAACACCTCTGCATGCGTCCTCACGCGGCCCGCTTTGTATTCAGCCCGGGCCTCCTTGATGCTGTCAAGATATTCAGACGAAGTGGCGGCCAAGAGATCTTCTAGGAAAGCATCCCTTTCCTTTTTCTTCATCTTCCTCACGGCTTCAATGATGTCCTCGGGCCTCACTTCTATATGTATGGGGTTGTCCATTTGATCCTCCTTCGGATGTCAGAACTTAGAATAGTCAAATGGTTGAATAGGGAAATAGGTTAAAGGTCAAAGGCTGAAGACTGAAGTTAGAAGCTCAAAGATGAAAGGTCAAGGCTGAAAGATGAAATCTCCGCCTTCGTTACAGCTTCCGTCTTCGCCCCTTCGACAAGCTCAGGGCTACGCCGTGACAAGATGCCGTGACAAGGAGCCATAGAGATTATAAAAGAACAAAACGGCCGGGGGCATCAAGTCTTGCTTGGCGTGGCATATAGATCCGGAGGTTTGACGCTGGATCAAAAATAATGGGACTGAAGGCTACGAGTCAAGGACTATTCTGCATGTAAACTCTTTAAGATTTTCCTTGCCAAAGGTTCTTTGATCTCCGTGTGCCGGGGAACCGCTTCAATGATTCCCGTTTTGGGATTCATCCATAGTGAATGCGATTTACCCTCTCTCTTAAGATAACAACCGGCGATGCGAAGTCTCCTTTCCAGATCTCGTCTTCTCATCAGATTGCAATTGTCTCCTGGATTACATCATCAGGAAGTCCCCGCTTTATATCCGCAAGACGATCTTCAAGAATAAGGGCTACTGCCTCTCTCAGGCTTTCTTTGGCTTCTTCAACGGACTCTCCCTGTCCATTGGCCCCAGGTACCTCCGGACAGATCGCCCAGTAGCCACCTTCCGGAGCTTTTTCGATAATCGCTGTTAGTTCTCCTTTCATAATCCCCCCCTATCTCATCTGTTTGGTCTGTTTGGTGTGTCTCGTTGATTTCGTCTGTCTCGTTGGTCTAATTTGTGTTTCGGATACTTCTTTATCTCTCGCTCGCCCTGATGAATACTCCTGCGGAGTTTCGCAAAGCGAATTCAACTGGGTAAACTTCGCTACCCTTCGACGCTGCTCAGGGTTTGTAGAGGCACAGAGATTTTAAAAGAACAAAACGGCCGGGGGCGTCTAATCTTGGTTGGCGAGGCATTATTTCGTAAAAAGTTAATGGTTAATAGATAAATAAAATGTCTGACGACATTTTATGCAACGCCCTTTCAGGGCTTATTACCAATAGAATGAGTTAATGAATGACTGATCAAGTAAAATGCGTGATTTGAGGGATATCTCTACTGAATACTTTTCGAAACCGATCATATGGGCCTGAGGAACAAGAATTTCATTTTTCTTTTCATAACCGCATTCAGTTAAATATTCATCCAAAGATCCCATTTCAGACATTTCTTCGAATTGGATCTGTATGACTTCCAATAAATTTTTTTTAGCCTCATCACGTGTTTTTCCCTGAGATATAAAATCCAGCTCAGGACATTTTGCAACGAACCAGGATTTTTTCTGCCAGACCTCAATCGTGATATCCAATTCCATAAGTTACTCCTTTTGTTGAGATGTCCCTCATGATAGTTGTTTGAATACGACATCAACCAAGTATTTTAAAATAGGGTCGATCAGTATAACGAAGTTGATTATTTACCTCAATTATCACTCCTCATGCTATGGCAAAGCTCCGCAGTTAAATATAACTCCAAAAAACATTCCACCCCGGTGAAATATGCGTTGCATTTCACAGGGCAGGCGGGGTAAACAAAGGTGAATAGTGTATGGTGAATGGTTAGTGGTGAATAGTGATTAACGCTTCGCGGCAATAAGTACGGTTCTCGATAGGATTATTGGGTATTGAGAGGAAAGGTTTCAAGACCTTCCACTTGGGCAGCATGAGCAAGCCTACGGTCGAAACATGCAAAGAGAAGGTTTTCGGACAAACTTTCATTCACCAAAAGGCATGATGCTAGATGAATGGCATCAAACCCTCGCAGAGGATGACTTTCGATAGCTTTATCAATGTATTCATTCAGATCATCTGTTACCTCCACACGGATAAAGCTCTGCCAATCTGTTCGAAAAGCATTTGTTACCTCTTTGATTACTTTGTAACCAAGGACCTCCTCCCTTTTCTTTCGATAAAAAGCGGCAAGGGATTCGGCATATGTGACGGAAGATGTAAAGATTTCAGAGGCATTTTTCCATCTTAAGATAATATCTTCTGAATACGGCTCCTTGAAATATCTTTTCACAAGGGCGCTCGTATCAAGATATAAAATCATCTCCGGTCCTCAATAACCATTTCAGATATTTGCTTTCCTTTTACTTTAATCGGGGTTAGGTGATCTTTCTCTAGTCTCCTACTCGGTAAAACAATCAATCCTTTTTGAATAAGGGGGAGAAGGGCAGTGTGAATATCCCTATTTCTTTGGCTCTCCTGAACAATGCGAGCCACAGGTTTACCCCTATCTGTAATTATTACTTCCTCCCCGATTTTTACACGAGCCAAATATCTACTTAAGTTATTTTTTATTTCCTTTATACCAGCTTTTATCATTGCGCACTCCAATTATAGCTACTTTCAAGACATTGTAGCTACTTTCGTTAAGGATGTCAAGTTTAATGGAGAATGGTAAATAGTTAATGGTGAATGGTTAATGGTTAATGGTGAATGGGGAATGGTGAATGGTTAATGGTGAATGGGGAATGGTTATCTGACCTTGAGGACTTGTTCCCATTCCATTTGCAATTTGGAGTCGCTTACTTTATTCTCAAGCTGTTCGAAATCTATTAGATCTGAAGAGATATCCAAAATGCTCGAAATGTCTCTCATATGTTTTTCTGATTTTCCCTCTCGATAATATTCCAATTTTCGTAGGATCACATATTCCGGTGGCGCCACCCATATTGGGCCACCTTCCATATCAAATCTCTTCCTTTTCGACATAGCCCAGTTATGAAGCTCATCTTGTCCCGCAATGTAAATATCCGCCTTGAAACCTGTTTCATGATGAATTAGATTGAAATGACCTCGGCGTGGTCTATCAGCCTCCAGTTTGATTATTTCAATTGGTGGACAATAAAATTTTTCTGATGGGAAAGCTCCAATAATCGTCTCGGCATTCTCATCAGTCAATTCCACTATTAAGTCAATATCGTGTGTTAATCGAGGTTCACCATAAATGATACTCGCAACAGCTCCTGTAGCGATATAGCGAATATTTAATTTCTCAAGTCGGGAGATATAAATCTGGAAAAGATTATGTTCGGGCATAAAGGAATATTTCCCGTGTTTTTTCCTGAATCTTCTCCATGTCCAGATCAGGATGCCGGCTTCGAAGTCCGGCAATTTTTAGTTCCATGGCCGAATAGTAAAGCCTGAGAGCAATTTTAAGTTTCTGCTCAGGCGTCATTGATTGGAAGATGCGTATTTGCTCGGGGTGTAAGTTGGACAATTTATATGGGGAATGGTGAATGGTGAATGGTCAAAGCTGAAAGCTTACGGCTAATAACAGATACACCTCCGGCCCTTCAGTCACATTGGATGATATTGGATAACCCTTTAATTTGACTTAGAAAATATGTCAACAACTATTTGTTGTCAAGGAATATCGGCCACAGGAGCAACGTTCATTATCATCCTTACAAAAGAGGTGATAACTTCTCACGGGAAATTCCTGTGGCTTCTTCTATCTTATTTACCCTCTCTAAACTGTCATCAAACAACAGCACAATATCAAAGGATTCAGGTTCAATAGCCTTAAGATCTTTCCATTTTGTAAAGTAGCCTATTAGATCTATTTTCAGGTGTTTCTCTCTTATGATGGAATCTACAAATTCTTTTACCATGGGAGGACCCACAAAAATGACGCGGATATGCCCCAGTTCCTCAATGGCGGTCAACTTTTCAGCCAATCTCTTTCGCAGGTTGTCGTATTCTTTCAGCTTGGATATCACAAATTTGACAGCCAACCGGGATTTGGCCTCGATACCCTTTGGCGTTAACAGATACGCATAACCTATTTTTCTTGGACTTTTTCGAAAATTGCCGATCTTAACAAGGCCCTTTTTTAACAGGCTCTTGAGGATATAATTCACCTGCCCAAGGCTGATGCCGGCATGATCGGCCAGTTGCCGTTGCGTGGAGATCTCCTGGCTATCTAAGGAGTCTAATACCTGGAAGGTCTTTTCAGGGAGTTTCATGTCTCTTCTTTACCCTCTTATATAGAAAGACATGGCTTGTTCAATTTTGAACAAAATTCTACCTTGAACAGATTTAGATGTCAAGGGGAAAGATAAAAGGTGAATAGGGAATGGTTAATGATGATATTTGGTTTTTTTGAAGAAAAAGATGGTGTTGATCAGGCCTTTTTTCATCTCCTGCCATTTGGGGGAGGTTTCAGGGTCTTTATCCATTCTTTGTATGAACTCCAGGAGGAATACCCCAAATATTCCAAGGAAAAGACTTACTACAAGGCTCAAGATGACATTCAACTTTAGTCTTGGTTTGATATGCCTTTCCGGGGGCCTGGCCCAGTCAAGGACATTTATGGTGGGCATGTCCTTGGTCTCATCAAGTTTTGCCTGCTCAAGCTGAGTGGTGAGCATTGTGACAACACCGGTCTTGGCCTTGACCTTAAGGAGGAGCTTGCTCTCGTCAAAATTAAGGGCCGGAATGCGTGTAAGCGGGATGTAGAAATCCACTGTACCCTTTTCTCGTTGAACCTGGATCTTATCGTCGTCAGAATATGTCAACCGGTCAATGTTATTCTGTAGAGCCTCCATCTGGGCCTTTAATTGCTCGATCTCAATATGCGGGCCCCTGTAGAATCTCTCTTTGGCTGCCTTCTCGACCTCAAGGGCCACCCTATCGGCCTCCATTTCGGATAAGACCTCCAAGGTTGCCTCGGCCTGTTTTGAGATGGAGACGGCCCTGTTATTTTCCTGGAACTCCCGGAGATCCTTTTGTGCCTGATCAAGCTCCTGATTCGCGGTCTGCATTCGCTCTTCAATATATCTTCTAAGTCGCTGCGCAGAGGTGACCGTATTGGTGCGATTGTATCTGTCCAGCGCTGTAATATATGTGTTGGCCAGATCCGCAGCCAAGACAGGGTCAACGGATTGAATAGAGACAGAAATGGTTGGATTGTTTCGATCTTTTGCGACTTGAATAGCTTTTGCGAATGCTTCGGCAGCTTTCTTTTCGCCTTTTCCTTTAATCCCCATTATGAAACCATAATGGTAACGGTCACGGACCTCTTGAGCCAGTTCATTGCTCTTAATCACGGCCTCGAACACTTCAGACGGCGCCCCTGTTGAGCCACCAATTCCCGCAACACCGAACTGCTTCAGAAAAGCGGCTTTTAGTTCCGAACCTGAATCGCCCGCTTTGGTCTCAGGGAGGATGACGGCCGTGGCTTCATATGTCTTGGGTGTTCTGAGAGTTATTATCGTCGCCGCTACCACTATAACGAGACAAAACAGGATCAAAAATATACGATGCCTATAGATCGGATAGATGAGATCTATCAGGTTGATTTCGTCATCCATCTGGTCCTGGTATGAGAGCATAGGGTGCATCTCAGGAGGTTGGTCTGTTGGGTTGTTATTGGTCATATTTTAAGCTCAAAGGTTAAAGGTGAAAGCGTCAAGCTCAATGCTGAAAGGTCAAAGGTGAAAGGTGAAAGGTCGAAGTTGAAAGCTCAAAGGTGAAAG
>JAFDAM010000072.1 GCA_019313825.1 Deltaproteobacteria bacterium | reverse complement strand
TCTTTTCAATGGCGAACGGGTTAGAAGCAAAACTTTTATAAAAGGCGCCTGCCAGGCGGACGGAATGCTTCTCCGTTATTCAGCCTCGTTCAGATCGGATAATATCCGAGGAAGTCCCCCGTCCGCCTCCTCCGGCTTCATGCGGATGCGCTGCACATAATGCAGTTCGACCATGAAAAGAGACCCCCGCCGGCCATTAACTTCCATATGCCAGCATTGCAAAATCCTAACCGGACATTACTGACAAATACTCATATTTAACTATTACTTTCAAATAGATTTACCCACAGGTTCTTATAAGGAGCCAGAAAATTTAGGGATCGGTTTTAGATAAATCGCTATTTATATTTAATTCTGAATCTCTTTTGCAAATGTTCCATAAATCGGTCAACGAAATGAACGTCATAGATCCATAGCTGATACTGCTTCTCGCATGGCACATTATTGTCCTGAACATACTCAAATGGGTAAAACATGACAGGAACCCGGTCCATATTGTATTCACCGGCCAATTGAGAGATGGCGACTGATAACACATTCCAGGGAAGCCCTTCCTGATTAATCACAAGGACCTTGATACAGTTTAAGAGCTCAGAGAGATTGATTCCCAAATCCGAATAATCGAGAATCAGAACAGCGGCTAATTCACCCCTAAAAGCAAGCGAATATATTTGCCATTCCCGGGTAAAACCGAGCCGACGATAGAGCTCCTCCAGGGATTTATCCATAGGAGCCTCTTGCTGCTCTGCCAGGCCCATGGAATCCAGAAGCAGGCCCCCTGATGAATGGACATAGAACCGATTCAGTTCCCAAATATCATGCGCTGAACATTCTCCAAGCGACCATCCTTCCGGGAGCTGGGTACCCAAAGACAGGCTTGTATAGAGTAAAAAGGCAAAGAGATCCATAGAGCACCCGCGTGGGTTGTCCAGTGACCTTGCAAAATTGCCGAATACTCGATCAGGGAACTTATTCTTTGGTTGGAAATAACACATCACATAGTCTATCTGAGCGGACGGCAAACGATACATATCATTCATATAGTGCACGATCTGCTTTAACACCATAAAACCGGTTCGTTTGCTGTCCATAGCACGGGCAGCATGGTGATGAATCAGCCAGGTCCTCTCATAGACTCGCAACATGGACATATGGCCATAGACCCTTCCGTTCTTCTGACTGGTAAAATGCCTCGATATCTCCGGGCACTCCTGGTACAGCTTTCGATAGGTCTCTTTGAATTCATCACGATGGGATTGGATAAGACGGTATTTCGCTGGATAGATAAAACCCGTATCAAAAAAGAATTCCCACAGCGCGTCCATGTCAACCTCGTTCGAGATATAGGCGTGGGGATCCAGTGCATTGGTCAGGATGTGGGTCAAACGGCTGTATGCATTAATGTCCATATCCAGAATGGAAAACCCATAGCGAACGTCTCTATCTTCCTCCTCATCCAGGCGGTAGATCACCTGGGCCGCGCACTCAATCTTCAGGCCGCCTACAAAATTGATTGTCATTTCCGGGATAATCATGCCGGGCAGCAGGACACTCTTCTCGGTTTCCTCATAAACTGAAAATCCTGAGGTAGAGATATCATAACCCTTGAATTCTGTTCTCTTGTTTAAAAAAGGATGAATGAACACGAAGTTGGGTGATGGCACCAATTGCTGGCGAAGATTACGGAGAGATTTTTTCTTGAATCGTTTGATCCTTTCATCAACAGGTACCAGAACGATCTCACGATCCTGAAGCTTGCCCCTTTGACGAATACACCGGCAGAGGCCGGAAAACAGCATCTGTTGATCTTTCCGCAAATGAATGGTGACCAGTTCATCCGAATTGAACCAGTGAAATGAACAGGATGGATCGGCCTTGACCCTGACACGGAACCCAGCCGGACTAAAATCCAATAATTCACCCCTGCCGTGAAAACCGCTCTGGATCAGTTCGGTAATAACATCACGGCAGGTATGCCGTTTTGTCTGGCGTTGCCCGACAGCATAGCTTGTCTCCGGTAATTCAACCTTTAGAAAGTCTTTGTTTATCTCTTTTAATAGGGCCGGCGCCAGTATCACGGACCTTCCATCATCAATGATAATGTGCATGAATTGATATTTTTTCAGATCAATACTCATAAGGTCCTCATTCGACCAACGGCAGGTTATTTCCTTGGCAATGCATGGCTCGGGGTATGCCCGCACAAGGATGCTCTCTTCATATCTTGGATGACGTAAGTGCACAAAAAGTGATCCATCCATAAAATGGATGTGATTTATAGTATTGGCAAGTGTATTCTTATCAACAGTTTCAGCGCTTTCCAGGGCATTTTCAAGGTCCTGGTTTTTGAAAATCCAGGGTGGAAGTCCCGATCCATCTCTCGGAACGCGTCTGGCGGATTTAGTTCCTTTTAAAACAATCTCTATCGATCTACTCGATTTCATCTCATCCCTCCCTTAATAAAACCCTATGTTTCGAGTTTTGTTTTTCGATCCGCTTAATTATTTATGACTACTTCCCTTAGGTCCCCTAAAGATTTTCATTTAGTATATAGATAAAGAGGATCCCCTCTCTGAAGAATATACTATAAGCGCGATATCGTTCAATTGAGCCGTCTTTCATTAATAGATTGATATTGGTATCTTTGATGATCTGATTTGGAAATATTGAAGTTTCATCGTATATCTTCTCCAATACCTGTATCTCCTTTTTTGACATCCCCTTATAAAGTCTCGGTAACCAGGTCTTGGAAAATTTGATCTTTGCAAGTGACATATGATAGGCAACCACGTCTTTCCAGTTTTTGATAAGACTATGAAACTCCCAGTTAAAGAATAACTTGAATATATTTCTTAACTCTGCACTATCGATAACCCTGACATTCTGTTTGAGGATTTTTCCCTCTGCGATTTGGTTTATCCATTCTATCTCGAAGTTGTAATTAAGGAGGTAGGCCGGGTAAGATATCTCCTCGATATGTAGCTTGAGCTCTTTATTATGGATCTTTTCAGCATTATCTCTTTTATCTTTCATTCCATCTTTAAATAAGATCTTCGATTTAATTCTATCTTCTTCATTTTCATCTATTGGCTTCTCAATGAATCTCCTTGCTATCTCCTCCATGGAATAGCCTTCTTTTTTTAACTGCTTTACCATCTTAATTCGATCTAAGACCGTTTGCGGAAAGTACCCGATTTTTCTTATCTCCTTGATACCTTCCTTTGGACTTTGAACTATCGGCTTCGGGATTATCCCCATCTTGATGTAGTTATTCAGAGTTGCCCTTGAAATTTCTGACCTTTCAAGAACTTCCTTACTGCTAATAAGTTCATTATTATACAAAACAGACATGGCCATCACAGTACTTAGACACATAATCTATGCTGTCTAATTTGTACACTTATTAAAATTCAATGTTTCTACCCGCAATAAATGCACTTTAACCGTGGTTTTCACATTTGTCAAGCAATTATTTAGACTGTCTATATTATAATTAGACAGTCTAACTCCAAACCTTTTCTCTTTCTAATTGTCCATCCGATCAAGGGGAAAAGGGGGAAAGCATATGCAATATGATTTATCAAAGGAGGTGCGCAATTTGTTGTGCTTATCAATTAGCTTTCCTGAGTACCAAGAAGTATGCCAAAGCTTTCTTTGGCAGGATTCCTTCGTGAAATGAATGTGGGTGAAGAACCCGAAAGCCTTATTTAACGGGCGTAGCAAAAGATTGAGATGCGAAATATTTAATATATGTGATTAAAAATCAATAAAAACATGGAAGACTTGTTAGTAATAAAATGAAAAAATGCACAATAAATTGTGCATGCGCCCAAATTGTTGTGCATTATTTACTGAAAATATAGGCGAAAATATCATTTATTATATCTGAAATAGATTACCCTACCCTGCCCCCTCGCACGCATACAGCTCCCGGGTAATTCAGGGCATCTATCAGGCCCCCAGGAGGGGTCCTGATTACGATAAATGTTGCAGGCATCCCTGGAGTCAATCTTCCTATCTCATTTTCCAGGCCGAGTAATCTTGCACCGTTTGATGTGGCACATTGTATGGCAGTTTCCGTTGATATCCCTGCTGAAATAAGGAGTCTGATCTCTTCCTTGATAGCATGCCCATGGTAGACACCGGGGCTTCCAGAATCGGTTCCAGTTGCTATATTCACCCCGTACTGTGCTGCCCTGTATGTCTGATAGATCTGGTGATCAAGGTTCTTCTTGGCTGTCTCAGATTCCGGACTTCCTGACCTCAGTATACGAGAATAGGCATCCATTGGAGATAAGGTGGGCACCCAGGTAATCCTCTTTTCCGACATGCTGACCATGTTCTCATTGCCCATAAAATAACCATGCTCAATGGAGTGACATCCGGCCTCGATCGCTGTTTTTACCGCGAGCTTCCCGTTTGCATGGACCATGGTCTTCAATCCAAGATCTTGCCCGGCCTGCACGGCCTTTCTGAGTTGTTCCAGGTCAAACTGTGGGGGAGTCTCCTTTCCGAATATGTCAAGGCTGTTGATGCCGGAGTTCACTATTTTTACATGATCAACATCATCCGGACTGTTTAAAATGGCTTGAGCCAGGCTCTGCCCACGCAAAGCGGACCGACCAATAATCCCGCCATACCTGCCATGAGCATGCCATGCCCTTCCCGCTGTCCTGAGAATCGCCGGACTTTTCCTATTGGGCAGCATTTCTTTCCTGTATCTGAGTGTATGGCCTGCATGGTCTCCCCCATCCCTCAAAGCGACCACTCCTTGGGCAATATGCTCGTTGAGGTGGTTAGCAATCAAGCCTTGCGCATCATTAAAAGAGGCATTGAGCTGATGCCGCCGCATCTCTTGATCATCACTACCTGACATGGACAGATGGACATGGCTGTCCACGAGTCCAGGTATGAGTGTACAATCAGACAGATCAACAATGTTATGTCCATCCAGGTCGCCGTGCCCTACTCTCCTGATCGAGACGATAAGACCTTTTGATATCTCCATGAGGATTTCTCGCTGGATAGGTCCCCCTGTACCATCTATGAGCCAACCGGCCAATATGTAATATGGGGATTTCAGGGACGCCTGAGATGTTGTTTTTGGGATATATTCAGGTATATTCACAACTTCAAGAGGGTTTAGGTGTCAGATTATAACACTCTATTTAGACAGAGTCTATTAGTTTATTGTAACTTGAAAACCACGTCCTTTGGACGTGGTCAGAGAAAATTGGCTCTGCCTGAAAAGGGCGATCTATCCGGCGATGACTATCTCTTCAAGACGATATCTACTACCCTTTGAGGAAGTGGCCAAATATTTGGGCTTTACCAAGTCAGTTGCAGATTCCAAAGGATTCAGAGGCATAAAACCCAAATATTTGACCACTGCAGAGTCAAGTGGAATTCTAAAAGATATCGTCTTGAAGAGACAGCCATCGCCTCCCAGGGTCGATACACCCTTTTAGGGTACAAACAAAGCCACTTCCTTGGGGGCGTGGATTCTTTACTCAATGTAGATTGGTGGTGCCTGGGACGAGAATCGAACTCGTACAGAGACTTAGCTCCGAGGGATTTTAAGTCCCTTGCGTCTACCAATTCCGCCACCCAGGCACATACCATTAAATAATTAATTACGGGCAGTTAAAACGACCCTTTAAATAATTACTTGAGAATAAATAACAGCAAACAGGAAGGGTTCATCATATCTGTTCATAGTAAAAATTATTATCAGAGATGATGTTGTGTGTCAATAATTGATCACCAAAGCTGTGACTTTTGAAATCAACCTCTTTTATCAGTTTTTCCGGCAAAGCCGGCATCAAAGGCCTTAAGATTGTTCTCTTTAAATCGATCCGGGCTTATCTGGTCGATCGTATCCCTGATCTCCTTATGATTTAGCGGACCTTCGTTAAATGCCGAAAAAAAGCCAAGCATGGCCAGGTTAGAAGACATGGGAGAGCCCATTTCCATCGCTATCTTACCGGCTGGTACGGATCTCGCGACAATCTCGAGGCTATCCAGATACTGCTTTACTTCCGGTCTGGGAAAGGATTTCTCCTTGGCATCGGCATACAATCTCCCTCCCTTTGCGAGAAGAGAGATGTTACGGTAGGCCTCATTTTCATCCAAAGAAAGCAGGTAGTGGGCTGTTCCGGCCCTTACAAGGCTGCCCTCAACCGATCCCAGTTTGAGGTGGGAGATGACTGACCCGCCTCTCTGGGCCATACCGTGGGTCTCGGCGCCCAGGACCTTCAGGTCTTTTTTCAACGCGGCCTGAGCCAGCACTTTGGTCATGAACAGGATGCCCTGTCCGCCTAAGCCACATAATACAATATTCACATTCTCCATGGTTTTTTTCTCTCATTTCTGTATGTTTTCAAACCAGCGTTCCGGCAATCAAGCCTCAATAATCGCGCCTTTGGGACAAACTTCCAGGCAAACCCCGCAACCGGAGCACATGCCCTGATCCACGACTGTCCTCCCCAGCTCTTCGTCCTTATACAAAGCCGGACATTCAAATCGATCTATACAGTAATTACATTCCACACAATCCTCCGTGATTATCACATTTTTCCTTTGCGGAATCGCCTCATCCCTGTATGCGATTAGACAGGGGTGACGCGCGATAATTACGGCTATCCCCCCATTCGGGTCCTGCACCCATTTGTCTGCCTTTTTGATCAATCCGATTAATGACTTTATATCGTAGGGATCCACCACCTCGATGAAATCCACTCCGCAGCCGGCCACGATCCTTTCAAGGGGAATCGCTTTTCCAGTGCTTCCATCCGCGCGGATACCAAGAGCCGGAGTAGGCTGCATGCCTGTCATGGCCGTGATCTGGTTATCCAGGATTATCAGAATAAACCGTGCGTCATTGTAAACCGCGCTCATTAGCCCTGCAGAGCCAGCATGATAGAATGTCGAATCTCCGATGGTTGACACCACTGACTGTATGACATTGTCCTGGGCAAAAGAATGGTAAAACCCGCAGGCCATGGTGATGGCTGCTCCCATGTCCAGAACCGTATCTACGGCCCCCATATTCAGGCCCAAAGTATAACAGCCTATATCCGATGTATAAATGGCCTTTGGCTTTGCCTTTCTGATTGCAAAAAAAGCGGCCCTGTGAGCGCATCCCGGGCACAGGGTCGGCCTTTTGACAGGCAGTTCAAGATTTTTCACCAGTTCTAAGGCCTCAGGACCTATTCCACCCTTTAGAGGGCTTGATTGGCACTCATCAAGCGCTCTATTGATCAGATTGTAGATCACCTCAGGCAGCAACTCGCCCTGCGAAGGCACATGGTCTGAAAGACGGCCCAGGACCTTGTTTTTGTCTCTCAGAAGATACTCAATGACCGTATCCGTCTCCTCTATAACAAGCACCTTTTCGCAGGCCGACATAAACTCGTCCGACAGATCCTCCGGCAAGGGATATGTGGTTCCGATTTTGAGAACCGGGATGTCATCCTCTCTGCCCTCTTCCGACAGGATGTCATGAACAACCGAGTAAGGGACACCACCTGCTATGATACCCAGGGGATATCTTTTGCCCGGTTTCAGGTTATGAAAGTTATACAGGGTGAGACCTTCGAATTTTTTTCTGATCTCCTTTAATTTCTGGTTCAATTCCCCGTGAAGTTTGAAGCGGAAACCAGGTGTTGCCGCCCATCTGGTAGGATCTTTTTCAAAAGACGCCTTGCGGTTACTGTTTTTCAGTGATCCCCATGAAATGCTTTGGCGGGCGTGGCATACCCGGATGGCGGGCCTCAATATGACAGGTGTCCTGAATTCCTCCGAGATATCCATGGCCAGTTGGACCATCTCCCTTGCCTCTTGGGGATTGGAAGGATCCAGCACTGGCACCTTGGCAATTCTGGCCATCAGACGGGAATCCTGTTCTGTCTGGGATGAATGGGGGCCGGGATCATCACATGAAATAATGACAAGGCCACCGATCGTGCCCATGTAAGCGGCGCTCATCAAGGAATCAGACGCGACATTCAGTCCAACCTGTTTCATGCAACAGGCGGCCCTTTTCCCCGTAATAGAAGCGGCAAATGCCGCATCCAGCGCCACCTTCTCATTGGTAGACCATTCCACATATGTATCAAGACCCTCGGATTTTACCAGACGAACCACCTCCGGCAGGATCTCCGAGCTGGGAGTCCCCGGGTATGAAGTCACCATCTGACAGCCTGCCTCCAGCAGACCAAGGGCTATGGCTCCATTTCCTAAAAAAATGTCCTTACGTTTCATTACTCTTCCTCTTTTCTCTATAAATCAGTTTCCTCATAAGAATCTGTGTGTAAATTTATTTAAAGTAATAGTAAAATAACAGTATTTTTTGTTTTATTAAGAGATAACCGGGTTATGAAATCTTTTCTTCGATTCCGAGTCTCCTGACAGTCACTCCGAAAAGACTCTATAACCCTTCTCCTCAATCAACCTAAACCTACATATTATTATGAGGAACCATAAATAATTAGTCTCTGTAAATACAGTAAATGATATTACGTTTGAGCTTCGAATAGGAGAATATCAATAAGATATCGAAATATATACGCAATCATGTAAAATCCGCCCGAGGTGCTTCTGCGGTAAGGACTGTTCGACACTGCGGCGGGTTCCATAAAACTGTAATGACTTCAGATAACAGATCAAGCACAGTACGCACATCCTGATCAGCGGTCTCGTGCAGACCTTCACTTAAAATAAGCACTCGAGTCGTTTCCGGCCGAATAGTAGATCGTCGGCTTTGTCTAAAGGTCCAACGCCTGGCGTGAACCTGTTTTGCCGCATCCGCAAAAATAACTTCACCCGGAGCAGGTGTTTCTATCTCGTTGTTAAAGGCCAGGTATTGCTCGTCACCTATTGCATGGCGGACCTCTATATATTGTTCCACGTTATCCAGATCAAACACTGCCACCGGCAATGCAAAAGCAAGGGACACGGCATTACACAGATCCACGAGAGGATGCAGGCGAGGCAAGTCGTTTTCACGCTTAAACCGTCGCAAGAGCGCCTCAGCAGCGGAACGATATTTGGAAGGCTTCAGTCCCATCTGTGAATAGGCATTTCTCCAGCTTGCGACCTCGGGCATTTGCGACTCCGGTCCTTGGCCCAAGCGTTCACGGGCGCGTTGATACCAGGGCTCAAGGTATTTCTCGATATCGGCATCGGGGTTAATGCCGTCAACAACCATCAGACCGGGTACTAATTGCGGGAACTGCTCCCATATCTCTGTTGCGTGATAAAAATACATCTACCTCCTCCAAAACAAGTTAAAAATGAACTCCCTCTCAGCCCCGATAGATCGGGACCCTTTAGGTACGAATCATTTACTATGCTGCACGAACCTGTCTCCGGTCAATAGTAAAGAATCCACGCCCCAAGGACGTGGCTTTGTTTGCACCCTAAAAGGGTGTATCGACCATAGGAGGCTATGGCTGTCTTTTCAAGACGATATCTTTTTAGAATTCCACTTG
>JAFDAM010000153.1 GCA_019313825.1 Deltaproteobacteria bacterium | reverse complement strand
AATTCTCTGGTTTCCTTTCGAGTCTCACCATCTTCCTGTGTTCAGAGATCACGGCAAATCGCCAATTTTCTCATTAAGAATTATGCACGGCTTGTGGGGGCGTACCGGCCGTGACAATTGAGCTTGGTAAGGTGGAATGACAGCTTTACCTTGAGACGGCCGACCAAACTAACGACTTTTTGGTTGAGCAATTTGCAGAGCTTGTCCGCGGCGCTACGGTATTTCTCATTGTCAATCCTGTCCAGTATGACTACCAGGGTATCGCCAATCAGTTGGAGATAACCGGACTTTCTGGTAATCATACCTAGAATCTGTTTGATGTCCCGTGGATCGTCATAGCACTCTTTGAAGATTTCCACCAGGCGCTCCCGGGAGTGGAAGGCCAGGCACTGCATCAAATCATAGAGCTTCTTCTTCTCCAAATCAGTGCGATTCATGGGCCTTCCCTTGAGCAACTCCAAAATGGATATCTTGTCAGGGAGCTCAGTCAGTTTGGCCTCAAACAGGCCAAGTTCGGTTTCTTTTTCACCCTTTTCTTTTTCAAGACGGGCAATCTTGCTTTCTAACCGTTTGTCCTTTCGCTGTGTGAGTTTATATCGGGTCAGATCAATCTGCGTCTGCAGATTGTCGATATCACCTTTGAGGCCCCTTATCCCCTTCCGAACCAGAGGGATGTCGGGATTGTCCACCAGGGGCTGCTGTTCAAGCTCTTTGATATCATAGCCGGGGTGATAATCCAGATTGAACCACGCCAGGGTTTCCTTGAAGAAATTCTCGGACTTTCCCCAGCGCTGACACATGTACCAGGCAATGTCATGAGCGGGTTTGGTCCTGTTGTTGGTGTAAATCCCAACGTGTTTGCCTGTTTTCTTGTCTCGCATCACGATCAGGCGGAGCTCCATGGAGGCCGGTTCATCTCGCCCATCCTTCCGGGCGGTCTGGATGGATTCACGGACCGTGCGGATTTCCTCTGTAACCAAAAGCTGCTTCCCTTCTATCAACAAACAGGCGGTAAAGTCCTTTTCTTCATCGAGATCCGCAAATTTGGCTCCCTGAAAGTATTTGGCCCAAGTAACAAAATCGGCTATTGCGTTCAGTTCTTGAAAAGAATAAACCCCGTAGCCGCCTCGGTCAAAAACCAGCATGGGACGGGGGATGCCCAAGTCAATAAGCAACTCCGCGCTCCGTAAAATCATGGGCCGAAAATCTATTTCACAGGACTCAGTCAGAAAAAACAACGGCCTTCCATTCAAGTCGGTGACGGCGTAAATCTCATTCCCCTTCATGGCCATGCGGCGTACCGTATAGTACCCTTTGGCAATGACATGCAGACCGTAATAGGGAAGAAAGTGGCCATCGATAAAAAAGACTTCAGGATCGATTCGGCACTGGTCCAGAAATCGGCGCGCCACATCCTCTATCAAATCGGAACTTTTCCCTTGAGAAGCCAAATTCGCAAGATGATCTCGGAGGGTTTCCTTTTCCGGGGCCCGAGATTGTCCGATAAGAACTCCCAAATCGCTTGCGTTGGACAACTTCAAGGATTCAATGGAAGGAAAGCCCAGGTTAATGCTGTGAAAGATTGTGCCCAAGACGTCTACCGGTTGATAGGTGGCGCCAACCCGAACAGGGTAACGGGAAAGGAGGTCTTCAAACCCGATTTCCTGGAGGAACAGGTTATGCATCAATTCCCCGGCAAATGGACTCTGAACGCCTTGATTCAGCAGCGTTTCAATCAAACGTCCTTCCGTCTTTGTTTTGGGCTCAGGTGGCTGAGTGTGAGAAAGTTCCTCCTTTTTCTCCTTCAGTTCCGGGTCTCGCTCGAAATTGAACGTCAGTTGCCTTTCAGCGGAAAGTTCCTTTTCAATGCCCTCAACGACCTTGGCCATTCCCATAAGCTCTTTTTGGGTCGGAAGCTTAGGCTCTGGTGGGTTGTCACTTATCCGGATGCGGGCTACGGCGCTTCTGGAGATGTCCATGGCCAGGTCTTTGCCGGCCTGCGCCGCAATCTCCCGATCCGACATGTCCGGTTGGGTTTCTAAAA
>JAFDAM010000016.1 GCA_019313825.1 Deltaproteobacteria bacterium | reverse complement strand
AGAATACCGAAATAATAAAAATTCGACCGTTAATTGGCAGTTCACAGGAAATGACGCCCGGATTAAATTGTCTCGTCTTTATCCGTCACTTGTTACTTGACGTGACACTAGGGGCATTTCAGGAATCCAGCGCGGATGTCATTGATATAGTGGGCATGTTCGATCACTGCACCCGTTATAACTCACTTGTTACACATCCCAACCAATTAGAGAAAAAACTGACTGCCGCTCTTACGAAAGCCCTGCAATCACCAAAAGGGCCTGCGCATCTGAGTGTACCGGCTGATATCCTGCTATCTCCAGCTTACGGCCAGGCGGCTTTCCCCAACCTGCAACACTTATTGACAGGAACTGAGTCGGTACTGGATTCCGCTAAATTGGAAAAGCTATTTCAAGAGTTGCGCAATGTCTTAAGCCAAGACCGTCAAGTGGTGTTATTGATAGGCCATGATTGCAACGGAGCAACAAAAGATATCATGGATTTTGCCGAACTTACCGGGTCACTGATTATTACGACACAGCGTGGTAAATCATGGATCAATCCATATCATCCCCTGGCTCGAGGCGTATTCGGTTTTGCCGGACACGACACGGCCCGCAAGGCGTTGATTGATGAATCCGTTGGCCTGATACTGGCAGTAGGCACCAACCTGGGCGAGTGGTCAACAGCCGGATGGGATCCCGCCCTATTGAATGAGAAACTGGTACATATCCATAATGCTACAACGTACTTTACCCGCTCTCCCATGGCACGCCTGCACGTCTACGGGACAATCAGCGCTATCTTTGAAGAACTTGTCTCCCGGTTGCGGGAGGGCAAAATACCTGTGACAGGCAGCGAAAAAGAACATGAGACGTCAACGCGATCCCATGCGGACAATCAGGATGGGTCTGTCTACGTGCCGGCTCAAATTGAAGTCCAGGCACCGGACAGATTCAACCATGAGAACGATTCACCGCTCATCAAGCCGCAACGACTGATCCGTGAAATCATACAGCGTTTTCCGCCTGAGACTCGTTTCCTCATCGATAATTGCAACAGTGTACCCTGGACGATCCACTATTTTTTTCATCGGCATCCTGAAAACTATCATTTGCCCATAGGGTTTGCCTCTATGGGCTGGGCCATAGGCGCAGCGGTCGGAATGGCCTTGGGCAAACGAGGCACGCCCGTGGTATGTTTTACCGGCGATGGCTCCTTTTTGATGAACGGGCAGGAGATCACTGTGGCGGTAAAAGAAGGGCTGCCGGTAATTTACGTTGTCTTGAATGACCAGTCGTTCGGGATGATCAGGCATGCGCATAATATAATGGGCGCCGAACAGGTCGATTTTTCCATTCCACCGGTTGATTTCAACATGATGGCCAAGGCAATGGGGGTCAATGCCCACACGATCCGTTACCCTAAGGATTTTGAACAGATCGACTATCATGCTCTGTGCAGCCGCAATGGCCCGACTCTACTGGATGTCTATGTTGATCCGGATGAAGCGCCGCCTCTGGGTATGTTTTAGGGTAAATATTTTCAACCTCGCCGGGCGTATTTGATCATTCTATTGATTATTAAGCATTTTCCCATGACCCCATTTATATCATGATACATGCCTCGATATACCTGCCTGACAGGAGAAAAAATTTCTTGAAAAGCAGAATTTAAGTCCTAACTTATATGGCATCTAATTTTTTCCAATAGTATGCGGGGAGAAGCTAAACCTGCATCAGACCATGCAGGGCCCTGTTTTTATTAATATTTTGATTATCGGATTCAATAGAAAATGACCAATATAATAGAAAAGGAAAGAGACTTTGAAAAAAAATCTTCCGCTGTTACTTTATCAGACATGGAGGTCTTCATATTCCCGGAATTGATGTTCAGCCTGGTCCTGGCAAACATCATGTCACCCAATATATGGCGCTGGCGTGATGATCCCTGGTTTAAAGGGATAGAAAGCTTGAAGCCCTACCGGCGAATAACCCGTCTAAAACAGTACATAATGAACAATTATGTCTTTAACCTAGATCTGGAGACATGGGGCCTGACCACCAAGGAAAAAGAAATGGCCCGATTCGACAGATTTATCGACCAATCTACTCTGGCAGAATCAAACGCCCTTTTCGGATATGCCGGTGACAAGTACTATTTTGACGTTGATATAAGGACACATTTTGGCCTGCAGGACTACGATAATGACGTAATTCCCTACTGGAAAACGGAAACAGTCGAAGCCATGGATGCATTCTCGTTCAAACCCAAATATTCGACAGGAGCGGGCGAGTGTGTTTCACTGGCTACATTATATGCAGCCGCCCTTTTTATAGTTGCGCGTATTCCCTTAAAAGAGATCTATCTCATGGCAACACCTCTGCACTCACAGAATTATATCGATGTTGATGACGGCCTCCTGACTAACAATAGACGGCTTGTCACCAAGAACATGTGGTTCAACGGTACCGCGCTGTCCGCCCAGGCGCGTAGGGCCCTTGAAAACGAAAAAGTCACTATCGTAGCCCATGAAACAGGATACATTCATACTGTTTATAATGAGTCAACCATAGACCCCGAATTATACAAAGCATTCTGTAAAAAACTTCGAAATTATCTTAGCCGACCATTGTCAATAGAGCTTCTCAGCAATTTTTTTCGCCACACACGCAGTCTCCAGAAATGCTTCCAGCTTCGACGAAAGGTTCACGGTCAGGACAGGTTCATCGGGCTCGAAACGGTTTATTCATACGAACACGGCAATCCATACCGCATGAATGACAATACAAGAGACAAGCTTCTTGATGAGATCGAGATGTCCGAATTCAAACAGGGAATACTTCCTGGGAGAATGGTTCTTAACAACCTGGAAGATTATGTACAAAATAATTCTTTGGATCTGACAAACCCGGAAGACAAGAAACGATTACAAGCTCAATTTATGCCCGGGTGCGAGGATACCCCGTCAATAATAGATGCAATTATTAATTTCTCAAGTGTGAATCCAAGGCTTCCTGACCCGTCTTCTGTCTCGTTCATATCGTCTGAGGAACCGTTAGAAATCGACAATGATATGGATCGCGACGATATAATACAGCGTCTCGAAAATATCAGGGACAAAAATGACATGGCCAAAATGGCATTCTATGCATACCGGGATCTGAGACATACTGAAGCCGAGCCCTTTGTTCTTGCGGCAATTGAAAGAAATCCGGTTTCCTTTGAAGGCTCCCTTGGCATGGAGATCCGGGAGATTAAAAAGGAGCTTGACCGGATGCCTGATTCTTCAATTTACGATGGCGTGGGAAGACTTGCGCAACCGGATGAAGTCTGGAACTACAGAAGAGGAGACGGAATTGAAAAAGCTCTGCTGATGGCCAATGTCCTGCACAACAGGAGACCTGAAATCCCGGTATTTATAGATATTGAGGGAGAAAAGGTTGTTTTGCAGGTCGATTCTGATAATTATGAATTCTCAACCTCAAAGGGGCTGAAAGAGCAGACCTGGAGAATCCCTTTTACATCCTGAACCAATTAAAACATTAATTATTGTTCATCCAAAAACACCCGTTTTTGAATTCATGCTAATTAATTTAACCTCCATAGTTCAAGTGCCAAAAAAGTTCTTTCTGCCAAAAAGCATAGGAAAGAGATATTTGGCTCCACCTTAGAATTATAGCATGCACAAGCATTCAGCGATCAGCCATCAGCATTTAGCTTTAGTTGCTATCGGCTAATCCGTAAAACACCTTCTTACTTATCGGTTTTTCCCATTTGACATATCGGTTCATATCCCCTACCCTCGTGAAGCAAAATCCAGATATCTATAAAAGGAATACATCCATGCACCGATCTTTTGGCTTCACCTGAGCGAACTTATTCAATCCTACCCGGGATTGGTAGGCACAGGTCCGGGCCGAACTTATCTTGCACCCACACTTAACGTTCCCATTAAACGAAAACTCTCTCATCTCGGGCCAGTGCGCAGCTGATAATTATCAATGCATGGAAACTCATGATTTACGGAGGAAATGAGGATGAAAACAATAGACTGTAAAGGGCTTGCCTGCCCTGCCCCGGTGCTTGCCGTCAAAAAGGCCATTGAGCAGGAGGGATTCAAGGAACTTTGTGTTCTTGTGGATAATGCGGCGGCTAAAGAGAATGTCAGCCGTTTTCTTGGATCTCAGGGCTTTGTGGTCTCCTACACCCAGGAAAACAATGATTATGAGATAACCGGAAAGAAAGACGAGAGTTCCTCCTCCTGTGAGATCATGCCGGATGCTGGTCCTTCAGCCGAACAGAAGAAGATCATGGTCATGGTGGCAACTGACCGTATCGGACATGGGGATGATGAACTGGGTTCAAAGCTGATGGCAAGCTTCCTGAAGACTTTAAAGGAGATGGGCAAGGAGCTTTGGCGTCTCGTGTTTGTAAACAACGGTGTAAAACTCACCATAGAAGGCTCCGGGGTACTTTCAGACCTCAAGGAACTGGATAAAGACGGCACACACATCCTGGTCTGCGGTACGTGCCTCAGCCATTTCGACCTGCTGGATAAAAAACAGGTGGGTGAGACCACCAATATGCTGGATATCGTAACATCCCTGCAGTTGGCTGATAAGGTAATCAATATATAGGATTGGGTCAGGCCATGTATGATATGCAGGATAGGATCATGGCTTTTTACAACACCTTAATTTTTCCGGAAAAGGCAATCCGCACAACGTCGTCAAACCACTCTGCAGGATGAAGCTTAATTCCTCTCCGCACTGTTGCCGGAATTTCGTCGAGATCAGCTTCATTTGCCTTTGGGATGATCACTTCGCGGATCCCCATACGCTTTGCAGCGGTAATCTTTTCGCGTATCCCGCCGACCGGCAGAACACGGCCTGTGAGTGTCAGTTCCCCTGTCATTGCCAGCTTTCTACGGACCGTCTTCCCAATGGCCAGGGACAGGAGGCTTGTTGCCATTGTTATGCCTGCTGAAGGTCCGTCCTTCGGAGTTGCCCCGGCAGGGACATGGAGGTGAATTGCCTGATTATAAAAAGCCGATTCAGGCATATACCTGTCGAGATTGCCTATGATGTAACTGTATGCGATTCTCGACGACTCCACCATTACTTCTCCCAGTTTCCCGGTCTGAAGGATACCGGCCTTTTCCTCGCCAACGGTCATGGCCTCTATTGTGAGGACAGAGCCGCCCATGGCAGTCCATGCCAGTCCGTTGGTCACGCCCGGCACCATCGTCTTTAAAAGAAGGTCCTCTGTGAAGACCGGGCGTCCCAGGTAAGAGACAATATCATCAGGTGAAATCCTGAACGGTCCTCTCTCACCGTTTGCAACCCGGGTTGCGATCTTCCGTAATATTTTACCAAGGGATTTTTCAATTCCACGGACCCCTGCCTCACGAGCATAATCATTTATCACCCGCCTGATGGCGGGGACGCCGATCTTTACATCCTTTCTGGTCAGGCCGCTCTTTTCAAGCTGCCTGGGCAGCAGGAAACGCTTACCGATGCTTACTTTTTCCTCCATAATGTATCCGGGCAGCCGGATAACCTCCATGCGGTCTAGCAGTGGAGCCGGGATAGTATCCATGATGTTCGCGGTACATATAAAAAAGACCTGGGAGAGGTCATAGGGGACATCGAGGTAATGGTCAACAAAAGAAGAGTTCTGTTCAGGGTCCAGCACTTCAAGCAGGGCAGACGCCGGATCCCCCTGATAACTGCTTCCTATCTTGTCCACCTCGTCGAGCATGACCACGGGATTATGGCTCCGTACGGACTTGAGGGCCTGAATTATCTTCCCTGGCAGGGCGCCTATATAGGTCCGGCGATGTCCTTTTATCTCAGCCTCATCACGTATTCCTCCGAGGGAAAATCGATAGAATTCACGGCCAAGGCCCTCTGCAACCGCTCGACCAAGGGACGTTTTCCCCACCCCAGGCGGACCGACAAAACATAGAATCGATCCTGTTATCTTTTTGCGGAGCATCCCTACGGCAATAAACTCTATGATACGTTCCTTTATATCATCCAGCCCGGCGTGACTCCTGTCCAGCACCTTTCTGGCAAGCTCTATATCAAGGCTGTCCACGGTGCCGCGGCCCCACGGCAGTGTTGTAAGCCATTCAAGGTAGTTCCGACTCACGCCGAATTCAGGCGAATGGACCTCAAGTAGCGACAACTTGTCCAGTTCAGCTTTTACCTGGCGCTGCGCCTGTTCATTCATATCAAGCTCTTCGATCCTCTTCTTGAACTTTGACACTTCAGCGCTTTTTTCATCCTGTTCCAGTCCGAGTTCCTTCTTGATGGCCTTGAGCTGTTCACGGAGGAAGAATTCGCGCTGCTGTTTACTGACCTTCTCCTCAATCTGCCTGCTGATCTTATCCTGGAGGTCCACAATGGCGCGTTCTTTTTTCAGCAGAGTCAAAGCGATCCTCATACGGGGCCGAATCTCCACTGTCTCAAGGATCTTCTGGGCCATCTTGCGATCAGAACTCGTGATCGCAGCTGCCATGTCGGAAAGACGACCCGGATCATTCATGGAGGTCTGTGTAAGAAGTAGCTTCATCTCTTCGGAAAATAGAGGACTCTTATTTGCGATATGCTTTATTTCACTCAGGATGGCGAGTACAAGGGCCTTAGTTTCCTGGTCGTCCTTGGGCTTGGGTTCGTCATAGTACTGAACTACCGCAATTAAATGGGGCGCTTCCTTCAGCAATTTTCGGACCCTGAACCGCTTAAGGAAACTCAACATAAGCTGGATTTCCCCCTTTTCCGAACGCTGTGCCTTTAGAATCTTTGCGGCTGTCCCAAAGCTGTAGAGATCGGGGGATTCCGGCAACGATCCGTCAGAGGGGGGATTTTTGACAAACACAAGCCCTACTGCGCTATGTACTGATGAGACGGCGGCATCTGCAGCATCGGCAAAAGGACCCGCAGGCAGAACAATGGGCAGCAACATTCCCGGAAAAGCCGGTCCATGTGTCAGTGGGAGAAGCGGCAGGACATCGGGTAATGATTCGGATGCCAGCACTACTTCTTTTACTTCATTATTTAATGTATCACGTGTCTCATTTGCCATTTTCAGACCTTTTTTTTGGTATTAATTTGGTTAATAGAATATATTATAACACATTTCTCACTTGAGTTCCGTGTTTTTGCCAACCCTTGTTTGACTCATCATCCTTTAAATGCAAAAGTGTTTTCATCAATGTTCCGATCCTTATCCGCGGGATATAAGTTTTTACATTATCTGTTTTAGACTTCCCCGGCCGTTATGATATAATATATTAAAAATTCGGCTTTGTCTGCACCCTAAAATCATAGAAGGCGATGGCAAAGAGCGCAAGGCATACCCTGATCCACCATCAGGGCATCATCTGTCCCGCTCATAGCGTGATTGCCTTCGAACTGTAGCCCATAGGCTTTCGACCCGGAAAAGAGACCCCCACCGGCCATTAGCTTCCATATGCCGGCATTGCAAAATCCTAACCGGACATTACTGTGCCATTGTAAATTTCGGCACTTATATGAGAAAAAACACTGTTTTCATTCTATTTTTGGACAGCAATATCATCAGATATAAGTTTATTAACACATCTTTTCGGAATGCCAAGTATTACTCAACTACTAACGTATAAGGAGGATTGCCATGAGTGAAACCATCAAATTCAACCTTAACGGCAGACCAACGCGCTTGACCGTGGATGGTGAGCGAATGCTCTTATGGGTGTTGCGCACTGATCTAGGTCTTACAGGTGCAAAATACGGATGCGGTGAAGAACATTGCGGTACATGCACCGTCCTCGTGGACAAAGAGCCTGTCAGGTCATGCCAGTTTTCTGTAAAGGACATCAATGGGAAAGAGGTCATAACTATTGAAGGGTTGGCCAAAGACGGGAACCTGCATCCCCTCCAGAAGGAGTTCATGGAACGTGACGCTCTTCAGTGCGGATTCTGTACTCCGGGGATGATCCTTAACGCATACGGGCTGTTACATCAAAATCCCAAGCCCACCAGGTCGGAGATCATAAGTGGCATGGATAACAATCTGTGCCGCTGTGGGACATACAACCGTGTAGTCGAGGCGATTCAGGCCGCGGCAGGCACATAAGAGGAGGAGAAAGGTCATGACAAAAGATCGATATGTAGATTCCGGTCAAAAAAACGCGCTGTCCTCCTTGCCCATGAACCGCAGGGAGTTTCTCAAAGGCATGGGTATACTGGGCGGAGGGATCGTGGTCTATTTCTCTCTCGGAGACCCCTCGTCTCTGGCAATAACCAAGAGAAGGGGTCCCCTCTTTGCCAGAACGCCAACTGATTTTAATGCCTTTCTCAGGATAGGAGAGGACGGCAGGGCCACTTTATTTACCGGCAAGATAGAGATGGGGCAGGGCATTATTACTTCAGTGGCACAGATAATGGCCGAAGAGCTGGATCTGCCCTATGATTCCGTTGATATGGTCATGGGGGACACAGATCTATGCCCGTGGGATATGGGGACCTGGGGATCACTGACCATTCGCAGCGCCGGGCCGGTTTTCAGGGAGGCCGCTGCCGAAGCAAGGGCGGTCTTGATAGAGCTTGCCGCCGAGTCTCTCAAGGTGCCGAAAGAACGGCTGAAGACCAGGGATGGTGTCATATTTGACAGTGCCCGAAAGGAGAATCGCGTTACCTATGCGCAGCTTGCCAAAGGTAAGAGTATTGAAAGACAATTGAAGGGATCGCCTGTATTAAAAAAAGTGTCAGAGTATAAGATAGTAGGCAAATCATTTCCGCAAAGGGATGCTTTGGAGAAGGTCACAGGAAAAGCAGAGTATGCAGGGGATATCCGTTTGCCCGGCATGCTGTATGCGCGGATCTTAATGCCTCCTGCCCACGGCGCCACATTGAAGGAAGTGGACACATCCGGCGTCAACATAAAGGGTGCTCAGGTTGTTAAGGACGGGGATCTGATTGCCGTTCTTCATAGATACCCCGATGAGGCGGATAAGGCCCTGGAAATGGTTAAGGCCCGGTTTGAACTGCCAAAGACAGGACTGGACGATAAAAACGTATTTGACCATCTTGTCCTGGTCGCGCCGAAAGGCAGAAAAGTCTCCAAAGAAGGGGATCTCAAAAAAGGAGAAGGCCTTTCATCCCATTTGTTTGAGGAGACATACCTTAGCGGCTATGTTACACATGCCACCATGGAGACACATACTGCTGTGGCAAGGCTTGAGGGTGATAGGGTGACAGTATGGGCAGCCACCCAGATGCCCTTTGGCTGCCAGGCAAATGTGGCAAGCGCGCTGGGTATGAAGCCCAAAAATGTTCGAGTTATCACTCCTCCTGTGGGGGGCGGATTTGGAGGAAAAGGGAATAATCCCGAAGCAGTCGAGGCAGCCCGCCTGGCAAAACTCACGGGTAAACCCGTTCAGGTTGCCCGTAATCGCGCAGAAGATATTTTCTATGATTCCTTCCGCCCTGCAGCGGTAGTCAAGATTAGATCGGGGCTCAATGACGCGGGCAAAATTATGCTCTGGGATTATGATGTCTTTTTTGCAGGGGAGGACGGTTCTCTTCTATTTTATGAGGTGCCCCATCATCAAGTGCTTTCCCGGGGTGGATGGATGCGCGCCCTTCCGGGTTCACACCCTTTTTCCATAGGGCCATGGCGTGCGCCTGCAACCAGCAACAACACCTTTGCCAGGGAGTCCCATATCGATATTATGGCTTCAAAGGCAGGGAAAGATCCGGTGGAATTCCGTTTACAAAATCTGAGTGATAAAAAGATGCGTAGAGTTCTGAAGGCCGCTGCAGAGAAGTTCGGCTGGACCCCGTCGAAGACACCAAGCGCCAGGGGCTGTGGTGTGGCGTGCAGCATCCGATCAGGGAGCTATGTGGCAATAATGGCTGAGATTGATGTCGATAAAGAGACAGGCAAGGTACAGGTCAAGCGTGTTGCCCATGCCCAGGACATGGGCCAGGTGGTCAATCCTGATGGGGCGAAAAAACAGATAGAAGGCTGTATCAACATGGGGTTGGGTTATGCTCTCACAGAAGAGATCCATTTCAAGGATGGTGAGATCTTTGACCTCAATTTTGAGACCTATGAGATACCACGCTTCTCCTGGATGCCTGAGATAGAAACCGTGCTGATTGACGCGCAGGATTCTCCCCCCCATGGCGGAGGAGAGCCTGCCATTGTCTGTATGGGAGCTGTAATCGCCAACGCCATATATGATGCGATCGGTGTGAGGCTGTTCCAACTGCCCATGACTCCGGAGAGGATAAAGGAGGCGATAAAGAACAGCAAGGCCTAATTAGTGTTTATCCAGAAATACCTGTTTTGGATTCATCCTATCTGCTATCATCTTTCAGTCCCGCTAAAGCGGGACAAAAGACTTTTAATTACAAGGGGGTTGGTTGATCGCTGACCGCTGAATGCTGACTGCGGTGATAGGCCCTTTCCTCAATCTATATGTCGAGTACTGTAATCATAAGGTGTTCGAGACAGGTGATTTGAAGGCCCTTTATTTACTAGTCGCCATCCCTTGTACCGCATCTTCCAGGCGAGATATGCGAATGGCGCGGCGTCGTTCCAAGGGAAAGGTCAAAAAGAATGTAGTGCCTTTGCCAGGTTCTGATCTCACTTCTACGTGGCCGCCATGACTCTCCAAAATCCGCTTCACCACTGCAAGATCGATTCCTGTCCCGTCTGCCTTGGTGCTGAAGAATGGATTGAAGATATATGGGATGTCTTCAGGCTTAATCCCGGAGCCGGTATCGCGTATGTATATTATGCACTGGTTCTCCTTCATCTCGCTGTGGATCTTGATTCTCCCCCCTTCGCTAAGCGCGTCCAAGGTGTTTTCAATAATAATCGAAACAGCCCTGGCAACAAGACTTGCATCCACGCACAGGGTGCTTTTTTCTATACTGATTTTCAAATCAACGTTTCGCTTTTCTATCTGCCCAAGGTATGGCTCCACAGCGCTATTGATCAGTTCCCTGATGGGCACAACTTTGAAGCGGGGTTGTGGAAGCCTGGCAAAGAATTCGACCTTCTTTATCAGTGTCTCTATCCTGTTGAGATTATCAATGATGAAGTCATAATATTTTCCATGTTCGTGCAAGGCATTGCATGACTTGTAAAGCCTGTTTACTAATCCGCCTATTCCAACCAACGGGTTCCTAATTTCATGGGCTATGCCATCGGCTACCTTTGCCAGATCTTCAAAGCTGTTTACCCTGAATGCCTTTTCGATCTGTTTCAATTTGTCAATATCATGAATGCTGAAAACAATTGTAGTCCTGCCCTGGTCCTTATCAGCACAGGCTCTAAGTACCATGAATGCAAAAAACCGGCTGCCGTCTTTGCGCATTAGCATGAGTTCGCCCTCAAAGGACTTATTCTGCCGGGCCAGAAAAAGTAGGTTGGGGTAGAGATAGGTCAGGTCCTCGGGTGTGAAAAGGAAGGAAAGGCTTTTGCCTTTTAGTTCGTCAGGATCATATCCCAACACTTTATGGATAACGGGGTTGGCAAAGAGGATCTCTCCTTCAAGGTCAGTCACAATAACAGGATGCTGGATACTTGATAAGATCTCGACCGGAAAATTTGGAGAATTAGTGATTTCCTGCAAGTCCATATATAGTTGACCTCCTTAAATGCCGGACTCGTAGACCGCAAGAGGCATGATAGTCCCGGGTTATTTCTATAGATCAAGGCAAAATAGAATATTTACAGTATATCACATGAGATATATGTCCACAAATGCCATAATTTATATATAAAACAGGCATTGAAAAATGAGTTTTGACACACTCCAAAGAACATACCCATTCCATTGCCCTACCCCTTATCCGTAAACCATACAATAATCTAAAACCGCTATATGTTGTAGCGTCTAAGGGCTTGACACACAAGACTTGCTTCTCTATACTTCCAGTAACCGTTCATTGGTTCAGGGTTCAGGGTTCAGGGTTTGTGGGTTTACCGCAAACTTGCCTGCAATCCGTCGGATAGATCTAAACCTTAGATCTGTAAGGTCTGAAATTTTTTCATTCATTATTTTTTTTACTTTGCAATTAATGCCAACAACCTATCGACAAAGGAGATAGAATATGAAGATTCTGACACTTTTAGGCAGCCCCAGGAAAGAGGGTAACACCTCAAAGGCACTTAAACTGTTTGAGAAGCTGGTTAGTGAAAGTTGTGAGGTTGAACACATAAATATCACGGACTATGAGATCAATGGATGTTTGGGCTGTGGCTCATGTAAAAAAGTAATGGAGGAGCCTGCATGCGTCCAAAAAGATGACTCACTTGTTATTTTTGATAAGATGTTCGCTTCTGATGTCATTGTCTATGCCACTCCCCTTTACTTCTGGAATTTTTCATCTCAAATGAAGACGCTAATTGACCGACAGTATTGCCTGACAAAGGGTCAAGCGCCTAAAGAACGAAAATCTTTTCTTAACGGTAAACACATTGCACTTCTTGCAACATGCGGAGGTCCGGATGAAGAAAATGCTGACCATCTTAAGGGTGTTTTTGACAAGGTTGGTAATTATAATCAATGTACTATTGTCGGGAAATACATTGTCCCATTCTCCTTCAGGCCTGATTTCGAAAAAAACACTAATGAAGTTGCGAATAGAATGGCTCAGGATGTCCTTAATGTGGAATTGAGATAATCCCCCGGAGAAACGAGGAATCCACCTTTTTTCTTGATATTTAACAGATTATTCTTTATCATCGCACGCCTTTAAAAAATTTGCGAAAGGAAATCGTGGATGACGATCATTGAAAAGATAAATGAGTTCCTGTCACGGACCTCAAGGCTCATGAAGGGCGGCGGAGAGGCCTCCCTTGAGAAACAGAAGAAAAGAGGGAAGATGAACGCCCGGGAAAGGCTTGATGCGCTCCTGGACGGGGATTCATTCTTTGAGATCGACCTTTTCGTGGAACATACGGCAAAGGACTTTGGCATGAAGGGCAAACAGCTTGCGGGTGACGGCGTTGTAACCGGTTTCGGCCGTGTCAACGGTCGATCGGTCGCGGTTTATGCGCAGGACTTTACCGTTGTGGGAGGTTCCCTGGGCAAAGCTCACGCGGACAAGATCGTCAAGACCATGGATTCCGCCGGAGAGATGGGCATGCCACTCATAGGGATAAACGATTCAGGGGGTGCCAGGATCCAGGAAGGGGTCGATTCACTTTGCGGCTATGGCGACATATTCTTCAGGAACACCCGGCTCAGCGGCGTTGTCCCACAGATCTCGGTAATACTCGGACCCTGCGCGGGCGGTGCGGTGTATTCCCCTGCCCTCACCGACTTTGTGTTCGTGGTGGACAAGATATCGAATATGTTCATCACCGGCCCGCAGGTGATAAAGACCGTCCTTGACGAAGAGATCAGCGCTGAAGAGCTTGGCGGCGCCAAGACCCACTCCGGCATTACGGGTAACGCGCACTTTTATGTCATGACAGAACAGGAGGCCTTTCAGCAGATCAGGAAGCTTCTTTCGTTCCTGCCGTTAAGCTGCTCGGAGAAGCCTCCGGTGATGGAGGATATAATCCCACCGAAAAATGCTCTCAACTCCACCGATGTAATACCGGCGGATCGCACCAAGCCATACTGCGTAAAGGGAATCATAAAGGGTATAATAGACGGATCCGATTTTCTCGAGGTCCAGGAGCGCTACGCCAGGAACATCGTGATCGGGTTCGGGCGGATAGACGGCAAAACCGTCGGGATCATCGCGAACCAGCCTCAATTCCTTGCCGGGGTGCTGGACGTAAACGCGTCGGACAAGGCGGCGAGGTTTATCAGATTCTGCGACGCCTTTAATATCCCTCTTCTCACGCTTGTGGATACTCCAGGCTACCTTCCGGGTATTGATCAGGAGCATTCAGGCATTATCAGACACGGGGCAAAGCTCCTCTACGCCTATAGCGAGGCGACCGTGCCGAAGCTCACGGTAGTCATGCGTAAGGCATATGGAGGCGCATACGTAGCCATGTGCAGCAGGCATCTGGGCGCCAATTTCGTTATTGCCTGGCCCTCGACGGAGATTGCGGTGATGGGACCGGAGGGAGCAGCCAGTATCATTTTCAAAAAAGAGATCTCGGAAAGTGATGACCCAGAGTCCATGAAGAAAAAGATGGTTCAGAAGTATGAGGACAAATTCGCGAATCCCTATATCGCGGCTTCACGGGGTTATGTGGACCAGATCATTGAACCAAGCGAGACCAGGGAGACATTGATAACCGCCCTCAGATTGGCAAAGAACTATAAGACAAATGTTATAAAACGCCGCCACGGCAATATGCCGGTTTAGGGAAAGCATATGCAAACAAAACTTCAAGAACTCATCATAGACGACACGTTCTATGAGACCGAGGTTCCCGAGGGATATCCTGATAGACGCTTTCAGGGGATACCGGATCCGTGTGAGGCCCGGGCGATCATCTCCGGCGCCATAGTCAAGGTGAATGTGCGTAAGGGTCAGCGAGTTTCGACCGGACAGGTGATCCTTGTCCTCGAGGCCATGAAGATGTTAATCGAAGTGGAGGCCGAGATCGATGGCAGAATCGAAGAGATCAACGTCTCCATAGGTGACAGCGTGCGAAAAGACCAGCTGCTGGCGCGGATCGTCGATTGATACTATTCGGGATCCCCACGACCTGGACATTAAGACATTTCCCGGCGCTCTTGTCCAAAATCGATTTTTTTTAGACGGTATATTAACCCAAGATTACGATTGGAAAGGGGCGTGTCCCGCTGAAGCGGTATTTGAAGGGTCGAACTTGTTTAATCGCTGGGTAATATTCTATCCTTTGAAAATATAAATGCATAGGAAGGTGCTCGGGGATCTCTTGGAAGGGACGAACTTGATTCAGTGATCCTTATTCGGCGTGTCTGCAGAGCCCGTCGGGCGGCTAGCCGACATAATAATGTGCCGGAAGGAGAATTCTGCTCTACATATACGCCTAACCGCCCGACTGAGTGGCACTTAATTATCGCTCTACTCATAAGGCTTTTCGTCCCTGGAAAGAGATTGCTGAGCACCTGCAGTTTTAAAGAGCTAAAGTTTTACAGCGCTGGAAAACGGCGCTCCACGAGACGAAACGGGCGGCTAGTATCCTATATTATCGGCCGGAATGAAATACAGGACATTGGCCCTGATTCACCATCAAGGCATCATCTGTCCCGCTCCTGGCGGGATTGCCTTCGATGGCTCCTCCCTGCGGCGTATGTGTAAAACCGCGTGGAGCATGGAGCATAGAGTAAAACATAAAGACGCTATGCGCTATGCGCGACTGAAAGGAGCTGACGCCTCAGTCATCGCTCCCCCCGCACAAGTCAGCGGGATCTTCGATAGGCGCCCCCGCTTTTGAGCGGGATTTCGCGGGCTCAACTTGCAGACATCTCCTTGCTGGTGCCCTGGGACAGACCAAAATCCTTTGTCCACATTGATGGTGTGGGAATTAGATGGTGGATTTAGGAGAAGCTATCCGTTTTCCTCTATAACCCTGACCCCGTCAGGGACCACAAACCTGAAAAACCGGTCCGTGAATCCATCTTTCATGGAAAAATCCCCGAACGTGAATCTGGTTATACCTCCAAGATAGTTATGGATCTCCACGACCCGGATACTAAAATTATCACGGGCCACAGAGAGATTGATATGATCTATCTCCTGCCATGGGGGATTGGGAATCAATTTAAGTCGATAGCCCTGTTTAACATCAAGGGTTGACTGCATGACATCAAAACTGTCTCCGACCTCGCTTAGTCCACGAAAGATGTCGCTCAGCAGCCGTAATTCCTTTCCCAATCTATTTGAAGGGTATCGGTAGACCAGTCCCTTTTGAGGGATATACCACCAGAGTGTGTCCCCGTCCGTGGTGACAGTCTCCGGCTTTGGCGTTTCCTGTTGTATCATTAGATAATAAGGAGGTTTGAAATTGATCCTTCCTGTCGCCAGATCCGTCTTCATCTGATCGCCAAGCAATGCCATGGACCTGGTTATGATCTCGCGGTCATATGTGACGGTAAGCCCCGGTAAGTTGCCATATCTCTCCCGGATGCCGTTAAGTATCTCCGACAATTGGTCACCGGCCAGGACAGGGCCGGATTGAAATAAAAATAACCATAGGAAAAAGATACATACAGGCCTAAACATGATATACTGCAACTCCTTTGTTCTCGAGTTATTTCTGATGGTAACAAGAGAAGACAGAAGTCAGAATAGAAGTGGAATCACTGCCTTCTCCCCAGCACCTCCCTGGCTCTGACACCATCGGAGGGGCCTACTATCCCCTCTTTCTCCATGACTTCGATCATACGAGCCGCCCTGTTATACCCTACCCTCAGCCTTCGCTGTAACATGGAGATGGACGCCTGACCGGTCTGAATGACCAGATCCACGGCCTTATCATATTTCTCGTCCATTTCGATTTCATCTTCTTCCAGTTCATCATCCTTTGCTATCTCGTCCAATATGGCGGTATCATAGTCCGGTTTCATCTGCCCGCGAAGGAAATCAGTCACCTTTTTTACCTCTTCCTCGGATATATAGGCCCCATGGATCCTCGTCAGCCGGCTGACGCCCGGCGGCATGAAGAGCATGTCCCCTTCCCCTAGGAGCTGTTCCGCGCCCATAGCATCCAGGATAGTTCTTGAATCGACCTTTGACGAGACCTGAAAGGATATTCGGGTCGGGAAATTGGCCTTGATTATTCCGGTAAGCACGTCCACGGAAGGCCGCTGTGTGGCGATGATGAGATGGATACCCGCGGCCCGGGCCATCTGGGCCAGACGGGTGATGGCCTCTTCCACACCTCTGGAGGACAGCATCATCAGGTCAGCCAGCTCATCAATGATGAGTATGATATAGGGGAGGCTTTTACCAATAACGTCCGGGTTATCATCATCCGCCGCTTTTTTCTCTTTCATCACTTTGCGGTTATACGCCTCGATATTTCTGACCCCCCTGTCCGATAAGAGCATATAACGCCTCTCCATCTCCTCCACGGCCCACCGTAGCGCCCTTGTTGCCTCCTTGGGCTCTGTTACAACCGGATGAAGCAGATGCGGGATATCCTTATAAGCGGAAAGCTCTATCCTTTTGGGATCGATCATCACAAACCGGACTATATCGGGCGAGACCTTAAACAGGATGCTGTTGATCATGGCGTTCAGTAAAACACTCTTCCCTGTCCCTGTGGCGCCTGCCACCAACAGATGGGGCATCTTTGTCAGGTCCGCAATGACGGGCGCTCCAGTAATATCCTTGCCTAACGCTATGGTCATATTATATTTGGAATCACTATAGTCCTGGCTAGAAAGGACCTCCTGAAGGTACACGTGCTCCCTCTTGTTATTGGCTATCTCTATACCTATGGCCGCTTTTCCGGGAATAGGAGCTACAATGCGGACACTGGGCGCCCTCAGGGCCAAAGTGAGATCGTCTGACAGACCGGCCACCTTGCTTATCTTAATGCCGGGCGCGGGCTTGAACTCATACATGGTGATGACCGGGCCCGGCAGGATCTCAGTCACCTCTCCATCCACACCGAAGTCACCAAGTTTCTTCTCCAGACGCCTGGCATTCATCTCCAGACTCTCCCTCTGGATCTCCGCCCATTTCTCCTCCGGAGGTTCATCCAGCAGATCTAAGGGTGGGAGCTTAAAATCACCCTCAACGTGCATGAACGCGAAAGATTCCTGTTCCGGCTTTTTTGTGGGCTCCTTGCGTGGTTCAACGATTGTGACCTTTCGTTTCCGTTTTAGCCTCTCTGTTTTTAGGGCCTTTTTCCTGACCCTACCCTTCCGTCTCTTTTCCCTTTTTTTAGTGTAAAATTCCCTTACGCGTCTCGTAATACCTGAAAACCATAACAAGATCCTGGAAAAGACCTGCCCTAAAGTGATGTGGGTGCAGATCATAAAGCAGATGATAAATATTGCCAGAAGAAACACATAAGCCCCAAAATAGTTCAGAAACCCTTTCATAAAGACCGAGACATGAAGTCCCACCAGGCCGCCGCCTATAACACTTCCCCCCCGGTAGGTGACCGTCTCCGGTAGTTGCAGATGAATATGAATAAGCCCGGAAAAAGAGACAACCAGGCACAGGATGGCTATAACACTCCTGATGGGAGGCAAGAGGGTCCGGCCTCTAAAGGAGAGGATTGCCATGATAAAAAAGATGACAACCAGCCAGAAGGAGGAAAATCCCAAAAGAAAGAATATACCGCCTGCAAGATGGGAACCCACCGTGCCGAAAAGATTATGGACATTTCCGATATGACCTGTGACGTTCCAGAACAGCTTATCATCAGGATGGTATGTGAAGAGACTTACACCCAGGATAAAGGCAACAAGAAAAAAGATGATAGCCTTTATCTCCTTTCTGATGGGCGCTGTATCCTTCTTTGAACCCTTTTTTCCTTTTGCTTGTGGACTCAATAAATCCTCACATTCCTATTAAATTGCATGGTTTTTATACGGGAATAATGATCGGTAAAATAAGAGGACTCCTTTCAATAACCTGAAAAAAGAAACGTTTCAACCTTCTTTTGATATCCGGCGCTACCTCGGTCCAATCAATATGGGCCGGGTTTTCAATCTCGTCCAATACTTCCAGCACAATACACTTGGCGTCTTCCAGGATGAACCCTTTCTGATCTTCAAACACAAATCCCTTGGAGATAATATCCGGACCATAGACAACCTCCCCTGTCTGCTCATCAACCGCCAGGAAGGCTATAACCACACCATCCCCGGAAAGTTTTCTTCGATCTCTCAGGACCAGTTCACCCACATCACCCACGCCTTTTCCATCCACAAGTATCCTTCCGTTTTGAACCTTTTCACCGATCTCACATCTCCCTCCTTCAAAGCATATGACGTCCCCGTCCTCAACAAGAAGGGTGCTTTCAGGAGATATCCCGGTCTCCTTAGCCATCTGGATATGCTTCACAAGATGTCTGTATTCGCCATGGATGGGGATAAAATATTTTGGCTTCACCAGGTTCAGCATCAGCTTGAGTTCTTCCCTGTATGCATGCCCGGAGGAATGGATATCAGACACTTTTTCATAAACGACCTCAGCCCCCAGACGGTAGAGACTGTTTATGATCGAAGTGATGGCCTTCTCATTACCTGGGATAAAACGTGAAGACAGTATTACGGTGTCCCCATTTTTTACCTTTATGTGTTTATGCCTGTTCTGGGCCATCCGGGTGAGGGCGGACATGGGTTCTCCCTGACTGCCCGTGGTGATAATCGTAACCTTATCGTCCGGCAGTTTGCTGATCGCCTTCTCTCCAATCTCAACGTCTTCGGGGATGCTTATAAAGCCCTGGTCCATGGCTATCCTGACGTTGGTTTTCATGCTTTTCCCGCTCAAAGCAATCTTTCGTTCATATTTTACTGCCAGGTTTATTATCTGCTGAATCCTGGAGATATTCGACGCAAAAACCGCTACTATCAGCCGCCCGTTACAGTGCTGAAACAATTCCTCTAAGGCCTTTCTCACCTCGCTTTCGCTGAGAGTAAATCCTTCTTTCTCCACATTGGTGGAGTCTGAAAACAGGGCCAGGACACCCTGGTCTCCGTAATACGCAAATCTGCCAAGGTCTGTAAACTGACCATCAACAGGTGTATGGTCGATCTTAAAATCACCTGAATGAATAATAATACCTTCAGGGGTATTAATGGCCAGGCCCACTCCGTCAACAATACTGTGTTTGACCCTGATGTATTCGACTCTAAAAGGGCCAAATTCGGTCACATCCCCTGCAGCTATCTTCTTAAGGGTTGTGTCTTCTATGAGATCGTGTTCCCTGAGCTTCTCCTTTAGCAATTCAACGGTAAAATTTGTCCCGAAAACAGGTATACTTAACTCTCTCAGGAAAAAAGGCATGGCGCCGATATGATCTTCATGACCATGGGTAAGGATGATGGATCCGACCTTCTCCCTGTTCTCCTTAAGATAGTGAAAATCCGGTATGACAACGTCCACACCGGGCATATACTCCTCAGGGAACATCAGGCCCGCGTCGATAACCAGGATATAGTCGTCATATTCCACGGCCATTATATTAAGGCCAATCTCACCCAACCCACCAAGGGGAATCATCTTCAGCATTATTTCTCTCAATAAATTATTTTGAATAACAACAGCTTAAATCTTCCTAAGCCGTGAGTCAATACGGAAATGGTCCTTTTCCTGAGCAGCGACAACCATATACACTGCCTGAAAATATGGAATACCCCAAGGCAAAGGATCGGAGGTCACTGGGGCATAAAGGAAAAATAGTATCATTTGCCATATTTGTCATGTTATTGTCTTGATCTGAATGTGATTATTATGTTAGCTTACTTACATCTTAAATTTGTCGATCTATTGAAATTATAGGCTATAGACCCTTTATAATCTCAATTCATCAATCGAGACCTTTGAAAAATGTTCAATTTTGCCCAAGATCAAGTCGAAGATCCCGGACTTTTAGCGGGGGAAGGCGAGGATTTTTACCACAGGCATACATTAAGTATTTCGAGGATTAAAATTTGAGATTGACACAGAGATTGGGCAAAAGGGGGCGTTTTTCAAAAGTCTCCAATCACCCATAACAATCAAAGGAGATTAATGCATGGCAAGCGTGAATAAGGCGATCTTATTAGGAAACCTGGGTGCGGATCCTGAAGTAAGATATACCCCCGCAGGGACGGCAGTGGCTAATTTCAATCTTGCCACTCATGAGCAATGGACCAATAAGGATGGGGAAAAGGAAGAAAAAACCGAATGGCACAGGATTGTTGCATGGGCGCGTCTGGGGGAGATATGCGGGGAGTATCTGCGCAAAGGGAGTCAGGTTTATATTGAGGGAAGAATACAGACACGGTCCTGGGAGGACCGTGACGGCAATAAGCGCTACACCACAGAGATAGTAGCTCAGGCAATGCAGATGTTGGGGTCCGCAATAAAAGAAGGGACGGCACAATCAATGGAAGAACGTCATCCGGTTGAGGAACCCATATCAATCCCTGATGACGATATACCCTTTTAGGGTCTGTGGGGATTCAAAGGACGCCGTGATCAAAGCCTCCGGTTCTAGGCCTCATCTTCAAGATTATCATTGTCCTCTTTTGACGAGGTTATCTTTTCCGGTTTTTCATCGGCGGCCTTTTTAAAATTTCTTATCCCTTTTCCTATCCCGCTACCGATCTCAGGGAGTTTGCCCGCGCCGAATATAATCAGAATTATTATCAGGATGATAATAAGTTCCGGCATACCTATCCCAAACATCTTTACCTCCGCTTTTATGGCTCTAAATCAAGTTCCTCCAGCAGTAAATCAAATTCAGGAGAATTCATAAACCCGGCGATTGCCTGCTGGTAATCCAACCAGGCCAACCACATCTTTTCCCACTCCTTGTTATGCCAGAAGACTCCAGAGTATTTCTCGCCTCTGGAAACAGATAAAAAATCTTCAAACTCCCATCTGCAGCTATCACAAAATGTATATTCATACCCGGATGAATCAGAGCTATAGGAAGGATCTGTTTCATTCAGATATTGACCGCACATGGCACATTTGAAATGGCATGATGAGCATTGGGTTACCCTTTGAATTGTCTCAATTTTCTCCTGGTACTGCTCCTGTTGTCTCTTTTGCCTCTTACCTTCGATTCTTTCTTGTAGATCTACAATCTTTTTCATTATCTCAACTCTTGATTTCAGAGGTTACGGGCCTGATAATTTTTATAGGAACACGCTATCACTAATATATGTCCAAGTCAAGTTATGGTGCCGGCCCTGATCCACCATCTATTTAAAAACCTCCAGGGCTGTCTTTCCCAGTCTTCCGAGATTATGCGCCACTGTTATTCCTGCTTTTTCAAGAGCCATTATCTTGTCTTCGGCCTTTCCCTTACCCCCTGAAATAATGGCCCCCGCATGGCCCATCCTCTTTCCCTGAGGCGCTGTCTGTCCTGCAATAAAGGCTATTACCGGCTTTTCAAATTCGTTCCGCACATATTCTGCCGCCTCCTCTTCGGCAGAACCGCCTATCTCGCCTATGAGGACCACCCCGGCTGTCTGAGGGTCCTCTTTAAACCTCTTGAGATGATCTATAAATGTGGTGCCCCCAATGGGATCACCCCCGATCCCAATGCATGTGGATTGCCCGAGGCCGGCCCTGGTCAATTGATCCACCACCTCATAGGTGAGGGTCCCGCTCCTTGAGATCACCCCGATATGACCGGTCTTGTGTATCGGCCCGGGCATAATGCCTACCTTTGTCTCACCGGGAGTTATTATCCCGGGACAATTTGGACCGATAAGTACGGCCTCTCTATCCTTCAAAAAGGCAGTCACCTTGACCATATCAAGTGTAGGTATTCCTTCCGTAATGCATACGATCACTGCTATGCCCGAGGATGCAGCCTCCATTATAGCGTCTGCCGCAAAGGGAGGTGGAACGAAGATGCAGGAGACATTGATTCCCTCTTTTTCCATTGCCTCATTGATGGTGTTAAAGACAGGCACTCCTTCAACTATCCGGCCGCCTTTTCCGGGCGTAACTCCAGCGGCCACGACTGTCCCGTAATCCAGCATCTGCTTTGTGTGAAAAGTTCCTTCCCTGCCGGTGGTACCCTGCACAACAACACGCGTTTCCTTGTCTACAAGTATACTCATGATTGAATCCTCTGTGATATCTGTCGAGTTACCAGGTCTGCCGCCTCAGCCATATCACCGGCTACCATGAATTCCAGATTAGATTCTTCAAGTATCTTCCTGCCTTCCTCTACATTGGTCCCCTCCAGCCTGATAATGACGGGAACCCTGACCCCCACTTTCTCCGCAGCGGCCAGGACTCCCCTGGCCAGGACATCACACCTTAATATTCCGCCAAAGATATTTATTAGTATCGCTTTTACCTTCTCATCTCCCAGGATAATCTCAAAACCTTTGGTGATCATCTCTTCGCTGGCACCACCGCCCACGTCAAGAAAATTTGCCGGTTCACCGCCGGCCATTTTGATGACGTCCATGGTTGCCATGGCCAGCCCGGCGCCATTGACCATGGCCCCTATATTGCCGTCAAGGCGAATATAGTTGATGTTATTTCTCTCTGCTTCGCGTTCGAGAGGGTCCTTCTCCATCGGATCATATAGAGCACTTATCTCCTTCTGTCTGAAAAGGGCATTATCATCGACGTCTATCTTGGCATCCAGCGCCATAACCTTTCCATCCTTGGTAATGACCAGAGGATTAATCTCTGCAAGGGAGCAATCAAGACTCATGAAGACCTTATATAATCTGTCCATGACTGACATCAAATTCTTCAGTGTCTCTGGTACTGGAAGCGGGTCAAGACTGTATGCAAGGCTTCTGCCCTGATAAGGCATCCATCCGGTCTCCAGATCCACTGACTCCCTGAGGACCAGTTCCGGGGACCTTTCCGCCACCTCCTCGATATCCACACCGCCTGACTGGCTGAAGATCATGACAGGCCTGGCAGCGTCCCTATCCATAGCCATGGCCAGATAGAGCTCTTGGTCTATCTTCACCCCCTGTTCCACAAGAACCTTGTGGACCTTTCTCCCTTCAGAACCTGTCTGTTTTGTGATTAAAGGCTGTCCCAGGATAGCCTCTGTCGCTGTTTTTACCTCATCATGGGAATCGACCACGCGAACGCCTCCGCCCTTTCCCCTGCCACCCGCGTGGACCTGTGCTTTGATTACCCATGGCGGTCCGTTTAATGTTTCGGCAGTCATGCAGGCTTCATCAGCCGATGTAGCTACTGATCCATCCGGGACAGGGACCCCGAACCTCCTGAATATCTCCTTTGCCTGGTATTCGTGCAATTTCATAATCGCTCTCTTTTGTAGTTGTTTAGTTATTTTCGAATGATTCGTTGACTCAGTGCGAGTTGTCCGTCTGCAATACCTATCTCCATCCTTATTGACCTTATCGAAGAAGGGGCCCAATCTCTTGAGCTCCTATTCTGATAACCCGTAAATAATCCACGCCCATCGAAGATCCCGAATTGCGTGGAAGAATTCGGCTTTGCCCTCACCCAATTGATATCAAAAGGAGGTGATGGCTGTCTCTTTAAGGCGATATCTTTTGGGGAATTCCATCCCGCCATGGCGGGACAGTGGCCAAACATTTGGGGTGTATGCCTCGAACCTTTAATTGCCGCTATAAACTTTACAACACCCTAAATATTTGCCCACGTACTCACAAGAAGGTAGATATCGCCTTAAAGAGATCGCATTACCGGATAGCTTTGCAATTTTCGTGCATAACCCACTGACTATAACCTTCCGCTACCCAGGCGGAAAGCTTTAATGCATAGTAAATATTTGAGCCTTGCGGATAAGGCCATTCATCCCCGTGCAAAGCACGGGGCATTCTGGCTTTTTCACGTAAAGCCAATCCCTATTTGACTCCTAATTTCTCCATACCTTCCCGAAGTTTTTTCAACTCCTCTTTGGTCTCCTTGTTGTCGGGATCTATTTCCAGGGCCTCTACATAATTCTCTTCTGCCTTTTCCAGATATTCCGGATCGTTTTTCTCGAAACCAATAGAATGATAGACAGTCCCTATTGCATAATATGTATAGGCTTTCCCTGGATCAAAATCGCGGGCCATTTCAAAATACTTAAGAGCCTCTTCATATTCCTTTTTTTCATAGTGTTGATACGCTTTTTCATTATATTGATAGACAATTACCCCTTTAAGCTCCTTTATAAACTCATCAACGGTCAAGTTATGATCTTTTGAAAAGGGATGTATCCTTTGAGGCTTACTACCAAACGAGGGTATTGACACAAAAAATGCAGGACATCTATCCACTCCATATTTGACAGCAATTGACTTTTCCTGGCCACCCTTGCCCGGATTAATCTCCACTTTTGGGATACCGATTAAAAAAGCCTCTACTTCATAGACAGCGAGATAGTCGTTGTTCATCTTCTCGCTCCATTCATCGGAATCCAAATAAAAATAGAGTATCAAGGGTTTCTTGTCTTCTTCCGCATCCATAACAGCGAGTTCGTACCCTATTGCCCCATGTCCCCAGTCATAAAACTCATATGATATCGCATGGTCAGCGATAAAAAGACCCGTCAAGACAGAGAACGCTGTCGCACACAGGACACTTTTTAGAAACAGCCCGTTTTTATTCATTACCCCTTTACCTCCCGTTATATCCGCATTTTTTCCAACTTTGAGATCTTTCATGGGGCAACAGTTCAAGACCCTATAAATCACGTTCTTTTAAAACAATCAGATGTTTTTCAAAAGGATATTAGCCTCTGAATTATTGGCAATAGATGCAAACTCTTGCAGACAATCTGAGATCTTGGTCAGTTCTTTTGACCGGGCAATAGGTATATTCTGGCTTCCAAGACTATCAATGGCCTGAAGGACAAAATTGATACTCAAGGTATCTACGCTGCGGGCCGGCTGGTACCTTTGTTCGCTTTGGTCTATATCATTGACCTCAGACAAAATACGACACTGTTCCAGTTCAAAAAGTATCTGGTTGACAAGTCTGATAGGAATCTCCAGGGCATTGGAGATCTGACCTGCACTCCAGGGCTTTTCCCCATTACAAAAAGTCTTTACACACACGTATGCTATCTTCAATGCAAGTAACCTCTTGAAGGAAGGACTCACATGCAGGGAATCCGGCTCAAACTCATATGTCTCCACATTCTGGTGCGCAAAAGAGATCTCAGCGCCGAAGAGGACAATAAGCCAGCTTACCTGCAGCCAGACCATAAAAAGCGGCAATGCGGCAAAACTGCCATAGATTGCGCCGTAGCTTGAAACTCCGATCTGGAAGTTTATATAAATCCACTGCACAAGCTCATAGATCGTACCAGCGACAATGCCGCCCAAGAGTCCTGATCGAATATAGACCTTTGTATTCGGCAGAAAGATATATACAAACGTGAAAAGCAGCCAGATAACACAGTATGGCAAGGCCTTTAATATCAATAATACTATGGGACTGATAGGACCTAGGAGATCAATCCTCTGGGTAATAAGCGTGATTTGGGTGGTGATAAATACCGTAATACTGCTGGACATGACCAACAGGACAGGGCAGACGAGCATGATCGCAAGATAGTCGCTCAACTTCCTGCTTAAAGTCCTTGGGTGAGGTATCCCCCAGATTTCGTTAAATGATTTTTCGATGTTTCCCAATAGCTTTATAATAAGATAGAACAGAATTGCCACTCCAATGCCAGCGATCAGACCGCCCTTGGTATTTTCGAGCATTGAATTCGCAAAGCCGACGATCCTTGTTACCGCCTCTTCCTGGCCCTGCATCTTTGCGTAAAGCTCTTTTTCAAGGAGCTTTTGCAGGCCAAATCCCTTTGCCACCCCAAAGGCCATCGCAGCAGCCGGGACAATCAAAAGCAGTGTGTATAATGTCAGGGCGGATGCCCTTAAGGCGCACTTGTCTTCATCAAAACCGCGGAATGCGAGGATAACGATCCTGAGCTGTCTGATAAGAAACGACTTTTTACGGGAGAGCTCGTTAAGACGGATTTGCCATAAACCCTGTCTCAGAAAAACGATGATCTTTTGAATGTTCAAGGACTGCCCCTATCATTTCTATATGCTGAATAGGTTCACGGGTTCAATGGTTCCCGGTTTACAGGTTCAGTTGGTTTTCATCTCGATTTATTCACCTTGCTTTCAAGCATAATACAGTGCATAGCCCGATAAAACCCAACATTCGGAAACTTATCAAACCCATTAGTGATTTCCTATCACATCATCTGCAGTCTGCACCCGGGAATCTGTCAAGGGGCAGGCTTTACCGGCATACCCCACCATCCCTGTTCCTGGGATTTCTTTAATGTCTCCTCGGTAGGATTTTCATGGCCCCACCAACTGTATATCATATGATTAAAAGTTTTATAATGTGTATCATGCTTGTAAAATTCTGATTCTTTAATTGCCGCACATCCTGAAAGAAACAGTACCATAAAAACTATTAGACACAGAAATAATCTCCTCATCTTTTTATACCTCCTTTTCAAATTACTGTTTAGCATTTATGTTCATGGCTATTAGTGTCTTAGCCTGTTGACCTGATACCCGATCTGCTTTCCATGTGAATCAGCGCCAAAGATAAACGAGTTCTTGCCAGGAGCCAGCCGAGTGAAACGCCAAGGCAATTTGCGAGCATATCAAGATAGCTCATGGATCTATGGCCTATTTCATTTTGAATAAGTTCCAGGATAATTCCCATCAGGATCAAAGCAATGCCCAAATTGCGATATGTCCTGCCCGGCAGATAGCAGAGCCCGAACCACAGCATCATTATAGCATAGGTAAAAAGATGGATCAATTTATCTCCTCCCGGGAAAACCGGGATCCTGGGTGGCGATGGCACTAGTGAAAAATAGATCACGAGACCAACCTGTATCCAACCCAATGACAGCCATAATATTAAAAACCTGAGATCTCTCATTATTCAGGAAGGCTAATACCTGAATTTTGCACCAACTATCTACTGTGGCTTGAAGCGCCTTATCTTTAAAAGCTCGTTTCATGATTTTGATCCTCACCATATGGATAATATGTCTGCGGGTCAAAATCACTCCAACTTCGCCTTAAACACAAAGCTTTCGGCGCCTCGCTACGATACTTGGTGTAAAATTCAGGTAATAATCATGAAGCAGAAAGATCCACGTTTCAATGATAAGTAGCCCCAGGACTTTTCTTGCTCTCAATGCAACATGTTATCCAACTCATACTTATGAAAGCCTCTTACAGCACATTACTAAAGTTAATTAAATTATATTATATTCAGCTAAACAGTCAAGTGATTTTTATGTACATAACAGATGAAAAACAATTCCGAGGTGTAATTCTTCTATATGCATATGGGTCATACAAGTGATGTGAAGATCTTTCTTCATGAATCTCTGATTATTCCTTGACAACATGAAAATATAAAAGTAGCTTCCAACCTGGTAACATGAATGCATCTTCTTTATCCGTGAACCTTTCCTGTCTGGAGTTCAAATTCATGACCCTTACCAAAGAATACTTCGTACGTTCCATCTACAAAGAGCTTAACCTTACCAAAGAAAAATCCGCCAAACTGATTGAATCCTTTCTGGAGATTATCAAAAAGACGCTGGAAAACGGAGAGGATATGCTCATAAGTGGATTTGGGAAATTTTGTGTAAAAAACAATAGTGATCGGAGGGGCCGAAGCCCCCGCGCAGGGGATAATCAGTCGCTGGGATCAAATAGGATTGTTACCTTCAAATGTTCGCCGGTTCTGGAGGACAAGGTAAACAGAGAGCAATAACACTATTGTCTACTTCTTCAGGGCTTTCTCGATCCTGGCCCATGTATCACGCAATGATACCGTCCGATTAAATACTAATGATTCTTCAAAAGAATCAACGGAATCGACACAGAAATAACCCAGCCGCTCGAACTGGTATCTACTCCCCGGCTCTGCATTTTTTAGACTTGGCTCGACACGGCATGTTTTCAATACCTCTAATGAATTGGAGTTCAAACAGGCCTTAAAATCAGCGTCATCTTTTTCATCGCTTGGGTCCGCTTTTACAAGGAGATGATCATATAAGCGAGCTTCTGCCCGGATCGAGTGGGGAGCAGAAACCCAGTGCAATGTTGCCTTGACCTTGCGCCCGTCCGGGGCGGAACCGCCTTTTGTCTCCGGATCATATGTGCAATGAAGCTCGACTATCTCTCCTGTCTGTTCGTCCTTAACCACATCCACACACCTGATAAAATAGGCGTAACGAAGTCGCACCTCACGACCCGGGGCCAGGCGGAAGAACTTTTTCGGCGGGTCTTCACGAAAATCCTCTTGTTCGATGTAAAGGACTCGTGAAAAAGGAACCTTCCGCGTCCCCATCCCAGGATCTTCCGGGTTGTTTATGGCTTCCAGCTCTTCCACCAGGTCTTCCGGATAGTTGTCTATAACCACCTTGAGAGGACGCAACACCCCCATCACACGCGGCGCCCGTTTATTCAGATCTTCCCTTACACAGTGTTCGAGCAATGCCATATCGACCATACTGTCCCTCTTGGCCACCCCGATACGCTCACAAAAGTTGCGTATTGATTCAGGCGTATAGCCGCGTCTTCGCAAACCCGATATTGTGGACATCCGTGGATCATCCCATCCTTTAACGAGACCTTGTTCCACCAGTTCCAGGAGTTTTCTTTTGCTCATCACGGTATAGGTGAGATTGAGGCGAGCGAATTCGATCTGCTGCGGATGACAATCCACATTCAATTCATCCAGCACCCAGTCGTATAAGGGGCGATGATCCTCAAATTCCAGAGAACAGAGAGAATGTGTGATACCTTCGATAGAGTCCGAAAGACAGTGTGTAAAATCATACATCGGATAGATGCACCACTTATCTCCGGTCCTGTGATGCGGTACATGCAGAATACGGTAGATGACCGGGTCCCGCATATTCATATTGGGAGAGGCCATATCGATCTTCGCGCGAAGCACGCGGGAGCCGTCTTCGTATTCACCCGCCCGCATGCGCTCGAACAGGTCCAGGTTCTCTTCAACTGAACGTGTGCGAAAAGGACTTTCCTTGCCGGGCTCAGTCAGGGTGCCACGGCACTCTCTGATCTCATCCGCATTCAGATCGCACACATAGGCCTTGCCGTCTTTTATCAACCGCACAGCGTACTGGTACAGCTTCTCAAAATAGTCAGACGCATAGTACAGGTGATCAGCCCAATCAAATCCAAGCCATCGAATGTCTGCCATGATCGATTCCGCGTATTCAGCCTCTTCCTTGCTCGGATTGGTGTCATCAAAACGAAGATGGCATATACCACCTTCGTTTTCTGCGGCGATACCAAAATTGAGGCAGATGGATTTGGCATGTCCGATATGCAGAAAGCCGTTCGGCTCAGGAGGGAATCGGGTCACGACACGGCCTTGGTTCTTGCCTGCCTTTAGGTCTTCAGCAATAATGCTGCGAATAAAATCAGTCGCAGGTCTGGAAACAGTCCCGGCCATAAATATTTTTCCTTCACGCCCTATCTGTGAAAAAGACTTTCTCAAAAGAAAGGTGGGAAATAACTGATAAGTCAATAAGATTATTCATTAATAAAATCAGGTCTTATCCTTGGCTGCCAGATCTCTCAATATCTCGATATTCTTTTGATTCCGCTTCCTATCGGCCTTTTGATTGGCCTTGTTGGGCCTTGCCTTTCGGCTTCGAATCACCTTTGTCTTCTTTGCTGTGGATCCCATATCTGTTTACCTTTCGTTTTATAAAAATTGGGCACTCAAGTTTCGCACCCTTATATCTCACATACAGACAAGCATATCATATTTATTGCTTGGTACGGAGCCGTGTAAATCATTTTGCAAAGAGTGCTTCACTTAGGAGCACTTTGTTTGAGGAGTGTTTCACTTAAGGAGCGCTACGCTTGAGGCAAATCCCTCAAGGCCCGTAGGGCCGCTCTTCAAATTCCGCAGGGATGCTCCTAAAGGCGCAATGCGCCGCTCCTCAAACTTCGAAGAAACAGTGTTATAAAGAATTTATTACCCCTAATATGACTCTCAAGTATTGACTATAAAAGGATATCCATCATTATTATAGATTCGAAACTTGAGTTGGGTACCTGTTATTACTTTCTGACTCTATAAATGTCAAGGAGGCAATAATGACTGTTTTGGCTAATAATCTCCATCTTTTTCATTGAGTAAACAATCCACGTCCATCGAAGATTTCCCGTAGAACGGGAAGAAGGACGTGGCATTATATGCACCCCAAAGGGGTACGTCTATCTAAGGAGGTCCCGGTTTATCGGGGAACCTTTGAACTTTGAACCCTGAACCTTATTAATATGCATTGCCGGACTATACTGTCCTTTTCAGGTAGATTATGGACTTTCCTGGCAGATTATCTACAATGGAAGGTCAACACAATAATGGACGACGGGAAAGGAAATCTATTTTTTTAGCTCACCCGGATTTTGTGCAAGTCTCTCTTGTTCTCTCTGTTTCAACCTCTTTTTCCTGCGTCGACGTCTGCGATCTATCTCACGACGTCTTTCGATCTTTTTATGTCTTGCCATTAACTGCTCCTGTTATCCAATTCTTTTTCAAAAATTATAATCTTTTCATGGAATTACTTCAAGGCTTATATCCACTGCACGGGCAGAGTGCGTAAGGGCTCCGACCGATATAAGATCCACGCCGGTCTGTGCAATCTCCCTTATATTATCAAGATTGATTCCGCCTGACGCCTCGATTGTAACCCTGCCGTCTGCCAGGTCTACGGCCTTTATGATCTCATCAGGCGTCATATTATCAAGAAGGATGACATCAGCGCCCGCCGTAATGGCCTCCTCAACTCCGGTCAGGTTTTCCACTTCTACCTCTATCTTGATGGTATGAGGTGCGTTTTCCCTGGCAAGGGCCACTGCCCTGTCAATAGAACCAACCGCTGCAATATGATTGTCTTTGATCAGGATGCCATCAGATAATCCAAGCCGGTGGTTGAATCCTCCGCCCATACGAACGGCATACTTATCAAGGAGCCTGAGTCCCGGTGCGGTCTTTCTTGTATCCAGGATCCTGGTCTTCCCGGAGCCTGCCTTATCCACATATTCCCTTGTAAGGGTGGCAATCCCGCTCATCCTCTGCATAAAGTTAAGGGCCGTGCGTTCGGCCTTAAGTATAGCAGACAAAGAACCGGACAGGGTGCAGATCTTCTCCCCGGCAGGCACAGGCCGGCCATCCGCAAAATAACACTCAAATTCGATCCCTGAACTGAGAAGCCTGAAAACCCGCTTGAAAACAGGGAGGCCCGCCAGGACCATCTGCTCACGGGCCTCAAGCACGGCCCTGCCTCTGATCTGAGGGTCAACAATGGCATCAGAGGTCAGGTCCCCTGCCCCCAGGTCCTCTTCAAGGGCCATACGGACGATCTTGTCCAGCCAGATCTGATTCTCAATCATTGATAGACTCAAAGAAAATTAGGTTTTTATCAAGTTTATCCAACTTAACTTTCATGGAAGCGACCTTCTCGCGGACCTTATCCACGATCTCGTCAGGGGCCTTCTCCATGAATCCCTTGTTAGAGAGTTTTTTGTTTGAAACCTCCATATCCTTCTGAACCTTCTTTATCGCTTTTCTCAGTCTTCTCTTTTCTTCCTCAAAGTCTAAAAGCCCCTTAAGAAGGACATGCACCTGGTTCCGGCCAAACACTGCGGTCGCAGACGCCTCCGGTTTGGATACCGCCGTATCAATATCCAGGGAATCAACCTTTGCAAGATTCTTAATATGTACAATATTACTGCGAACAACTTCAACATCTTTCTTGTCCGGCATCTCAATCAGGATATCGACCTTTTTAGAAGGAGAGATATTCATCTCACCGCGGATATTACGTACTCCCGTGATAACCCCCATAACCAGGTCCATCTCATTTAATGCCTGCTCATCAGTACGAAAGTCTGAGGCCTCGGGAAACTCAGCCCTCATGATGCTTCCGTGCGCACCCGGAAGCCTCTGCCAGATCTCCTCTGAAATAAAGGGCATAAATGGATGAAGAAGCCTCAAAACCGCCATTAACACCTCTTGCAGGATATACCTCGCAGACTGCTTCATGGTCTCATCCTGCCCGTATAGCCCTTGCTTGGCCATCTCCAGATACCAGTCACAGAATTCGTGCCATACAAACTGGTAACTGCTGCTTGCGGCGTCGTTAAAGCGATACTCATCCAGGGCCCTGGTCATCTCTTCGCTTACCTGGCCCAACCGCATCAGTATCCAGCGATCCGGTAAGGTATAAACGATATCCTCCGGTTCAAGATCGATATCTCCATCAAGATTCATCAGGACGAGGCGCGCAGAGTTCCATATCTTGTTCACGAAATGTCGGTACCCTTCGATCCTCTCTTCAGAAAGCCTGATGTCTCTCCCCTGCGCAGCAAAGGCCGCGAGTGTAAAGCGAAAGGAATCAGTCCCGAATTTCTCTATAACCTCAAGGGGATCAATGACATTCCCCTTGGATTTGCTCATCTTTTTACCATCCATGTCTCTCACAAGGGCATGGATATAGACATCTCCAAAGGGAACTTCTTCCATAAAATGGAGCCCCATCATCATCATTCGCGCAATCCAGAAAAAGAGGATATCAAAACCGGTCACCAGCACCGATGTGGGATAAAAGATCTTCAGTTCATCCGTTTTATCAGGCCAGCCTAACGTGGAAAACGGCCAGAGGGCCGAACTGAACCAGGTATCCAGCACATCCGTTTCACGCCGGAGATCTTTGTTTTTACAGGAAGGGCATTCTTTGGGCTCCTCCTTTGCCACTATCACCTCTCCGCATTCATCACAATACCATGCGGGTATGCGATGACCCCACCATATCTGCCTGGAGATACACCAATCCTTGATATTATCCATCCATTCGTAATAGACCTTCTCCCAGTTTGAGGGCACAATCCTTGTCCTGCCGTCTTTTACGGCGGCAATGGCCTTCTCAGCCAGGGGGCCTACCCGGACAAACCATTGTTTGGAGAGAAGAGGTTCGATCATGGTCTTGCAGCGATAGCAATGTCCGACTGAATGGCGGTAGGGCTCGATCTTTTCCAACAGCCCTGCATCTTTCAGATCACCCAGGATCTTTTCACGGCATTCAAACCTGTCCATATCCTTGTACGGCCCGGCCAGCTCATTCATCCTGCCGTCTTCGTCAATAACCTTAATTCGTTCAAGCTGATGTGTGTTTCCAATCTCAAAATCATGGGGATCATGGGCCGGAGTTATTTTCAATGCACCCGTGCCGAATTCCGTATCCACGTATCTATCAAAGATGACCTGTAAGGGCCTGTTTAGTATTGGTAAAAGGACGTGAGAGTCTGACATGTCTTTGTAACGGCCATCCTCCGGGTTCACAGCCACGGCCGTATCACCTAAGAGTGTCTCAGGCCTGGTCGTGGCCACGGTCAGATGGCCATCCCTGTTTTCAAACTGATAACGGATATAATATAGAAAGCTGTCCTTCTCTTCATGCTCTACCTCAAGGTCTGCCAGGGCAGTATGGCACCTGGGACACCAGTTAATAATATAATCTCCCAGGTAGATCAGATCCTCTTCATAGAGACGCACGAACACTTCCTTTACAGCCCTGGAAAGCCCCTCATCCATTGTAAATCGCTCTCGACTCCAGTCACAGGAACTTCCGAGTTTTTTAAGCTGATTGATAATCACACCGCCATACTTCTCACGCCACTCCCAGACCAACTCAATAAATTTATCCCGGCCGACCTGGTCACGATCTGTTCCTTTTGCGACAAGATCTCTTTCAACCACATTCTGCGTGGCAATACCCGCATGGTCCGTACCCGGCTGCCACAGTACATTGTAACCCTTCATCCTTTTATATCTGCACAGGATATCCTGAAGGGTATTATTAAGCGCGTGACCCATGTGCAGGGAACCGGTCACATTGGGAGGAGGAATCACAATACAGAATGGTTCTTTATCCGATTTCACCTCTGCCTTGAAAAAACCGTTATCTTCCCAATGCTTGTACCACTTATCTTCCACATCTTTTGGTTCATATCCTTTGTTCATCATCTCTATCTGCATCTTCAAATACTCCTGAACTTTACCACTATATGCATCCAGGGGGGAAGAAGGGCGTGGCATTGTTTACGCCCCACAGGGCTATGTCTATCAAAGAAGGTCCCGGTTTATCGGGGAACCTTTGAACTTTGAACCTTGAACCCTATTAATATGCATGGCCGGATAGATTTCCCTTTTCAGCCAGAGCCAATTTTATCTTACCCACCGTAAAACGGAGGTCTTAAACGTTAGAATAAAAAAGGGTTACAAGATGAGGTAACCCCTTAATTGAACATAAATCCCTAAGATTTTAAAGTTATTTCTACAACTTTACTCTAATCTGAATCGGATTCAAGGCTCTGCTTCAGGGCATCGATAGCCTCCGTTATGACCTTTTCTGCCACATTGGCCATAGTCTCTCTGACAACCCTTTCTACCACATCCTGTACTACTCTGGTTACGATGGCCTCAATTTTTTCTTCAGATATACCTACCAGCGCTTTATCTACAGGCTCAGAAGGTATCTCCTCCTGTCCCGGCACTTCATCCTGTTGCAGAGCAATTTCCTCGCTTACCTCTTCCATCAAAGGCTCTGCCTCCACCTCTGCGACAGGTTCTTCCTCAAGTATGTCTTCAAGATCACTTTCAGAGATATCTTCCTCACCTATCCCTTCTTCAATTTCCGGGGCCTCGGTTTCGGGTGGCTCTTCAATAGCTGCTTCCTCGAGAATTAGGGGACTTCGAACGGTCTGATCCATCTCCCCGATAGGCGCTTCTTCCAGTATCTCATCAAGATCACTTTCAGCGATATCTTTCTCACCTGTCTCTTCTTCGGGCTCCGGAGCCTCGGTCATGAGAGACTCTTCGATATCTGCTTCCTTAATAAGGTCTTCAAGGGATTCTTCAGGCTGAATGGAGCCCTCTAATGTTACGTCCATCTCTGCGTCAGGTTCCTCCTCAAGCATCTTCTCAAGATCACTTTGGGAGATATCTCCTTCCCTTAACTCTTCTTCGGGTTCCGGGGCCTCTTCAATGGGAAGGTCCGATTCCAGAGATATGTCGGCAAGATCCAGATCTGACATCGAATCATCAAGAACCCCTATTTCATCTGACACATCTTCACTGTCCAATATCTCCTCTTCCTGAGTCTCAACATCCTCCTGTCCTTCTGGGGGTTTGTCTTCTTCCAACAGTTTTGCTATCCCTTCATCGCCCTCGTCTTCAGCCTTCTCGCCCTTTTTGACAAGATCCACTAGTTCTATGGTCTCTTCTTCTGATCCTTCTTCTGAAATCTCCTGATCAATACCCTCTGGCGAGAGGTCATCTAGATCGAAATCGAGTAAATCTTCTTCTTCATCTATCTGTTCTCCCAACAATTCGTCCTCTTTATCCATAACAGGACCCCCATCAATAAATGGACGTTTAGCTTCCCATATTTAGTCTATATATAGTGGTTCTGTAGCATAAAGGGCAATGGACTGTCAAGGCGTTTTCAAAACGTTTTCAGGATATTGGGCAATGTCCGCCAAAGTTGGGGGAAGTGAAAATCAAATCTGATCCGTAACCGGGAATTACCATATTGACCATATTAAAAAAAGGTGATAAAAATATCAATCAAAGTTGGGCGATTAGCTCAGTTGGATAGAGCGTTGGTCTCCGGAACCAGAGGTCGCGCGTTCGAGTCGCGCATCGCCCGCCATTGACAGTCAAGGGTTTCAGCGTTTTTCGAGACCCTTTTTTTTCGCTAAAAATATTTTTCCTACCCCTATTTCCAACCCGTCTTTCTTTTCTGGCTTGAATAAATGACGACAATAAAAAGATACTATATTCTCATTATCACAGGATCGATCAGACCTGTGATCCGAAACAAATATCGCAAAATGAAAGATGGCTAAGACCTGTTGACATCGTTAGGGAACCGTGTCTTTCTTTTTCAGGACCTTGAGATTAAAGACCGTTTTTCCTTTAGTATTGAATTTTTCATTAGATCTTATTTTTTCATAGATATCGTGATCAGCCTTATCATTACAACCCCATTGATGACATAAATGATAACAAAGAGAATAGAAATCTCTACTGCTTATAGGATTACTATTTCTCAGGTCGGGCAGGCTTCCCGTTATGGGATAAAATGCACTCCTTCTTCTATTTGATCTCCATGCAGAGCATACCATTCCTTTAAACAGGGATTATCACAGGAACTAATAAATACTATTTTATTCAAAGTCGTATTGAAGAAACCGATTATTCATCCAAGGTATTTTTAGTTCGGTCAGAGAACTGATCCAATCCATG
>JAFDAM010000071.1 GCA_019313825.1 Deltaproteobacteria bacterium | reverse complement strand
GGCCTTGGAGGGTAGTCTGATAATGCCCATAGCGATGGAGAAAGAGCTTCGCTTTGCGATCCGTGAAGGCGGACGCACGGTGGGCGCCGGTGTGATCAGTGAAGTAATTGAGTAGGGTATTTCAGGGATGCCATGCATATAACAGAAGGTTAAGCAGAGGGACATTGTCTGGATAATCAATTGATGGAGACTTTATTAAATGCGCGATATAATAACTTTAGCCTGTGAACAATGTAAAAATAGAAATTATTCGACAACCAAGAACAAACGAAAAACTCCAGACAAATTGGCGTTTAAAAAATACTGTCCATTTTGCAGGACCCATACACTTCATAAGGAAACGAAATAGGCTTTACCAAAATGCAGGCCAGTAGCTCTAACGGCTAGAGCACCGGACTCCAAATCCGGGTGTTGTGGGTTCGAATCCCTCCTGGCCTGCCAATTTATGTATGTTTTGCCTTTGAGTGGTTCGAAATCTATAATTTAAATTCTTTTGCCGTTGTTCGCTGAGTAGAGATGAAAACAAGTAAAAAAAAGAGGGGAAAAAGGGGAACTCGAAAAAAAGCACATTCCGGATCAGAACCTAAAATCGCTTTGAAACAAGATTTGGGTTTACCTCAAAAAGAGCAGGAAACAAAGCCGGTAACCTTTCAAGCTGTTACTAAAAAGGCTCCTGAAAAGAGGCGGGATGATAAGAGTTCTTTATTCAGATATGTAAATATCGCCACGCAGTTTTTAAAGGAGGCCAAGATGGAACTTAAAAAGGTGAAATGGCCTACTCGTAAGGAATTGCTGGCATCAACCGCAATAGTGATATTTTTTGTATTGGTAATCGCATTTTTCCTTGGATTGATAGATTTTGGACTTATTAAGATTATTAAAAAGATAGTGGGGTAGGTTCTATACCGTACAATTATCCATGGCAGATGATCACATAGACAGCGATAAAACATTAAAATGGTATGTAGTACATACCTATTCAGGGTTTGAGCATAAAGTTCAGGCAGCCCTTGAAGAACGGATTAAGTCCATGAACCAGGAAGAGTATTTTGGTAAAATACTTGTCCCCACAGAGCAGGTGGTTGAGCTTAAAAAAGGTCAGAAAAAGACCTATGCAAGGAAATTTTATCCTGGATATATCATGGTCCAGATGGTCTTAAATGATGAGACTTGGCATACCGTAAGAAATACTGCCAAGGTGACGGGTTTTATCGGGGGAGGGAGCAGGCCGTCCCCTGTCCCTGATGAGGATGCCGAAAAAATTGTTCGACAGATGGAAGAAGGGATTGCTAAACCCAAACCGAGATATTCCTTTGAAGAGGGCGATGAGGTCAGGGTTATTGATGGTCCTTTCAACAACTTTCAGGGTACTGTGGAAGAAGTAAAACCCGATAAAGAGAAGCTGAGGGTCCTTATTACTATTTTTGGGCGTTCAACGCCGGTTGAATTGGATTTTATTCAGGTTAACAAGATTTAAAAGAGGATAATTATGGCAAAAAAGATTATCGGCAACATTAAACTACAGGTCAAGGGAGGACAGGCGAATCCTTCTCCTCCAATAGGTCCCGCGTTGGGACAACATGGCGTGAATATCGCTGAATTTTGCAAGGCATTCAATGCCAGGACGCAGGATCAGATGGGAACGGTTATACCTGTAGTAATCACTATCTATGCTGACAGGTCTTTCTCCTTTATAACCAAGACACCTCCCGCAGCCGTACTATTGAAGCAGGCAGCGAAGATAGCCAAAGGTTCGGGTGAACCGAACAGAGAGCAGGTCGGGGAGGTGAACAAAAAACAGGTTGAGGAGATAGCAAAGATAAAGTTTGAAGATCTAAATGCCTATGATCTGGAAGCTGCTTCAAAGATTATTGAAGGTACGGCCAGAAGCATGGGAATTACGGTAACTCAATAATATCTCAAGAGATAATGAAATGGCAAAAAATGGGAAAAAATACAGAGAAGTAGTTAAAAAGATCGACAGATTGCAAAGATATGATTTCAGTGATGCGATTCAACTATCGCTGGATTGTGCTCATAAGAATTTTGACGAAACTATTGATATAGCTGTTCGACTTGGGGTCGACCCTAGGCATGCTGATCAGATGGTTCGCGGGACTGTCGGACTGCCCCATGGAGTGGGGAAAGAGGTGCGGGTCATGGTCTTTGTCAAGGGTGAAAAAGAGAAAGAGGCCCTTGAAGCAGGTGCGGATTATTCCGGCTCCGATGAGTACATAGAAAAAATCCAAAAGGGGTGGCTTGAATTTGATAAGGCCATTGCTACTCCGGATATGATGAGTACGGTGAGCAAATTGGGCCGTATTTTAGGGCCGAGGGGTATAATGCCTAATGCCAAGCTTGGCACAGTGACCTTTGATGTAGCCAAGGCTGTTCAGGAGATCAAGGCAGGCAAGATAGATTTTAAAGTAGAAAAGGCGGGCATAGTTCATGCGCCAATGGGTAAGGTTTCATTCGGTTTGGATAAAATACTGGAAAATATAAGCGCTTTCATGGATACTATCCTTAGACTAAAACCTTCAGCGAGTAAAGGTACCTATCTGAAAAGTATCGCCATTTCCACAGCTATGGGCCCTGGTATCAAGGTTGACCCAGCGTATGTTAAGGACCTAATCAATGAGTAAAAGGATTTATTAGGCGTGCATTCCATCTCTTAAAATACAGACCGATTGGTGGGTATGTGACAGCCGAAATATGATCTCTATATCAGAGTGAGAACATATTGATTTTGAAAATCAGATCTCATTTTGGGGTCTTATTATATAGTCAAAGACAGTGGGTGCCCAGACGGCCGAAGGAGATTTCTTTTCCTTTGCGGCCATCAGAAGCTTAAATTACCATTTAAGCCTACCGAGACTAGGAAAAGATTATTATCTGGGAGAGATACCTCTGACTTTGGCACATTTAACTATCATGTCAAACAATGAGGAGGTGATTGATATATGGACAAGGAAGAAAAAGAACAGTTTGTTGCTGATATGAACAGCAGGTTGAAGAAGGCCAAAGCCACTTTCCTGGTCGACTATCAGGGTCTCGATGTGGAGACCATGAACAGGCTCAGGAGCGAACTCCGAAAGATTGGCGCAGAGTTCCAGGTGGTTAAAAACAGGCTTTTAAAGTTAGCAAGCCGGGATACCGAAACTGAGTCCATAAAAGATCAATTTGTTGGGCCGTGCGGCCTTGCCATTACCTATGATGACATAGTCGCACCGGCCAAAGTCCTGGTGGACCTGAATAAAGATCTTAAAGAACTGAAGATTAAAATTGGGCAGATGTCCGGCAAGCCGATGGAATTAGATGCTATTAAAAGGCTGGCCGCGCTTCCTGGTCGGGATCAGCTTATTGCGCAAGTTTTGGCGGCCATGCAGGCCGTTCCCACTTCTCTGGCCAGAGCTTTGAATGGTGTCATCCTAAATCTGCTGAATGTCCTAAAAGCGATTGAGAGCAACAAGGGTAACGAGCAGCAGGTCCCGGAGAATAATTAAAAAATAAGACTTTAAGGAGGTTGAAAGTTAGATATGGCAACTAAGATTAGCAAGGAAGACGTGATTGAGTTTATTTCAAGCATGACAGTCCTGGAACTGTCGGATCTTGTAAAAGAATTGGAAGATGAATTTGGTGTAACCGCCGCAGCTCCGGTAGCGGTGGCAGCAGCCCCAGTGGCACAGGCAGAGGAGGCCGCTGAAAAAACCGAATTTGATGTGATTCTATCGGAAGTCGGCGATCAGAAGATTCAGGTTATCAAGGTCGTGCGCGCCATAACCGGTCTGGGTCTGAAAGAGGCAAAGGCCGTGGTGGATGGTGTCCCCGGAGCGGTAAAAGAAGGGGTGCCAAAGGATGAGGCAGAAGGTATTAAGACCCAACTGGAAGAAGTCGGCGCAAAGGTTGAGATCAAATAGAGAGTATCAGCCTTATTAGTAAGCGCTGGGCCGTGTTGAGGGGAGAGATTTTTTCTGGGAATGACGGATTTGATCTTTAAATTCCTAAGAGTTCATTCGGGTTCTTAAGTATAATCGATGTTGATCCGAATTGCGGAACAGGATAGAGCCAGTTCTAAGATACGAGGTGATCAGATGAAAGCAAAAGAAGGTGTTATACACCGTATAAGAAGAAATTTCGGGAAGATCGGAAAAACCATTGATATCCCGAATCTGATCGAAGTGCAGAAACAGTCTTACGGTCGTCTTCTTCAGAAAGATGTCCGGCCTGAGGAGCGCAAGGATTTTGGTCTTCAAAGCCCATTCAAAAATGTTTTCCCTATCCAGGATTTCAGTGGCACATCATCGCTTGAGTTTGTTAAATATAAATTTGAAGATCCTAAATATGATGAGGATGAGTGCCTGAATAAGGGTATGACTTATGAGGCCCCACTCAGGCTGACCGCCCGTTTGCTGGTATTTGATACGGATGTTGAAAATGGAACCAAGAGCATAAGAGATATAAAGGAGCAGGAGATATATTTCGGAACGCTTCCCATGATGACCGAAAAGGGGACCTTTATCATCAACGGAACCGAGAGGGTTATCGTAAGTCAGCTCCATAGATCTCCCGGTGTCTTATTTGACCATGATAAGGGGAAGACACATTCCAGTGGCAAGTTGCTATATTCAGCCCGTATCATTCCTCTCAGAGGTTCCTGGCTTGACTTTGAATTTGATCCAAAGGACCTTTTACATGTCCGCATTGACAGAAGAAGAAAGTTCCCAGCCACTACATTTCTAAAGGCCCTTGGATTTTCCTCCAAAGAGCTCTTGGCTGAATTTTATGAAACTGAAAAGATTGTAATAACTAAAAAGGGATGTTTTCGGCCTGTTAAGCTGGAAAATCTATACAGGGAAAGGATCACTAAAAATATCCTCGTGCCCAAGTCTAGAAAGATCCTGGCAAAGGTAGGTGATAAATACACAAAAAGGCTTCATAGGGCCATTGGGGCTGCCGGAATAACAGAGATTCCGGGCACCTTGGAGGATATTGAAGAGAGGATATTAGCGGATGATCTGGTGGACGCTTCCACTGGAGAGGTGTTAGCTCCGGGAAATCAGCCTATCAGCAGAGCTATCCTGGAACTGATATTGGAAAAAGGGATCAATGAAATAGAATGTCTTGTCTTGAGTTCGCCAGGTGTCAGCACCACGATCAGGGACACCATGCTCCTGGATAAGATAGATGGTAGTGATGAGGCAAAGCTTGAGATCTATAGAAAGATGCGGCCCAGCAGCCCTCCCACACAGGAGGTGGCCAATAAGTTTTTTAATGGACTTTTTTTCAACCTTTCCACTTTTGATCTCTCTCCGGTTGGACGGCTGAAACTTAATTACAGACTCAATCTGGACGAGCCCCTTGAACAGCGGACCCTGAAAAAAAACGATATAATCGCCACGGTCAAAGAGCTGATACGCTTAAAAAACACAGAGGCATCGGTCGATGATATTGATAATCTTGGAAATCGAAGGGTAAGGGCTGTCGGTGAACTCCTAGAGAATCAGTACCGGATCGGACTTGTGAGGATGGAGAGGGCGATTAAGGAGAGAATGAGCCTTCAGGAGGTCGAGACATTGATGCCCCATGACCTGATAAATTCCAAACCGGTTTCTGCCGTTGTAAAAGAGTTTTTCGGTACAAGCCAGCTTTCTCAGTTCATGGATCAGACCAATCCTTTATCAGAGGTAACCCATAAACGGCGTTTGAGCGCTTTAGGGCCGGGCGGTTTAACCAGAGAAAGAGCGGGTTTTGAAGTTCGTGATGTGCACCCAACACATTACGGTCGCATCTGCCCCATTGAAACACCTGAAGGTCCAAATATCGGCCTTATCGTCTCACTTAGCACCTATGCCAGTGTGAATGAATTTGGTTTTATCGAGACGCCTTACAGAAAGGTGGAAAAGGGTAAGGTCCTTAAAAAGATTGAGTATTTATCAGCCCTTGATGAAAAGGATTTCCCTATTGCCCAGGCTAATACACCTATTGATAGTAAAGGCTCCTTTATAAGGGATGAGACAGCAGTTCGTATAGAAGGTGAGGCAAGTAAGGCCCCGGTTCAGGATGTGAAATATATGGATGTATCACCGAATCAACTTGTCAGTGTCTCTGCTTCCCTGATCCCTTTTTTAGAGCATGATGATGCAAACAGGGCCTTGATGGGTTCCAACATGCAACGCCAGGCTGTTCCCTTATTAAAGGCCAGATCACCTCTGATCGGTACCGGTATGGAGGGAGTGGTCGCGAAGGACTCGGGCGTCTCTGTTTTGGCAAAAAATGATGGAGTGGTAGAGGATGTGTATGCCTCTCGCATAGTCATAAGATCAAGCGGGGAAAAGGATCATGATGAAGATGAGGTCGAAATCCATAAACTGATAAAGTATAAAAAATCCAATCAGAACACCTGTTATAACCAGAAACCTATTGTCAAAAAAGGGGATATTGTCAAAAAGGGCCAGATTATCGCGGATGGTCCCGCGACTGAATTAGGAGAGCTTGCCCTCGGTCAGAATGTGATGGTCGCGTTTATGTCCTGGGGGGGGTATAACTTTGAGGACTCTATTATTATCAGTGAAAGGGTCGTGAAAGAGGATATCTACACCTCTATCCATATAGAGGAATTTGAGGTCGCTTCTCGCGACACCAAACTGGGTAAGGAGGAGATCACAAGAGATATCCCCAATGTAGGAGAAGAGTCGTTAAGGAACCTGGATGAGAGTGGGATAATCCAAGTAGGCGCAGAGATCCAGGTCGGTGATATCCTGGTGGGAAAGATTACCCCTAAGGGAGAGACCCAGCTATCTCCTGAAGAGAAGTTGCTGAGGGCCATATTCGGTGATAAGGCAGGCGATGTGAAGGATACATCTCTGAAAGTTCCGCCTGGCGTGGAAGGTACCGTGATCGATGCAAAGGTCTTTTCAAGAAAAGGGGTTGAGAAAGATCAACGGAGTCAGACAATCCAAGATAGAGAGAAGGCCAGGTTGGAGAAGGATAAGGCTGATGAGATCGACATAATCGAAAGAGGTGTTAGGGGAAGATTAAAAGAGTTACTGGTCGGGAAAAAATTGAAAACAGATCTTCGTGACGGATCAACAGGCAAGGCTATACTAAAGAAGAAGACTATAAACGGGGAAGATGTTGATAGTATCTCCATAGAGAATTGGTCTGGTGCGGATATCCAGGCATCGATGGATCTGATCGAAAAAATGGAATCCATTGTGGAGAGATGCACCCAAAGATTAACCAAGATTAGAACGCTCTTTGATGATAAGATTGAAGGATTGCAACGCGGTGATGAACTGCCACCTGGCGTGATAAAGATGGTTAAAGTCTATGTGGCGGTGAAGCGGAAATTATCCGTTGGTGATAAGATGGCTGGGCGTCATGGAAATAAAGGTGTCCTATCCAGGATACTTCCGGTTGAGGACATGCCCTATTTCAGCGATGGAACTCCGGTTGATATTCTTTTAAACCCGCTGGGCGTGCCTTCAAGGATGAACGTGGGACAGGTGTTGGAGGCGCACCTTGGCTGGGCCTCCCGTGAATTAGGCAGACAGGTAGGAGAGTTGATCGATAAAACCAAAGATATCGATCAATTAAAAAAGGGACTCAGGAACGCCCTCTCAAAAAAGGAATATAATCGATTCTTCAAGGATAGTAGCGATGAAGAAGTGATAGATGAGGCGAGGCTCTTAAAAGACGGAGTGCCTATGGCAACCCCGGTCTTTGACGGGGCAACGGAAGATGAGATTCAACAGTGTCTGGAAAAGGCAGGATTGCCTATAACCGGCCAGAGTATCCTCTATGACGGAAGAACAGGAGAGCCTTTTGATCAAATGGTAACAGTCGGCATCATGTATGTAATGAAACTCCATCATCTGGTGGATAATAAGATACATGCACGTTCAATCGGACCGTACTCTCTTGTTACTCAGCAACCTCTGGGCGGAAAGGCTCAATTTGGAGGCCAGAGAATGGGAGAAATGGAGGTATGGGCTATGGAGGCTTATGGGGCGGCTTATTCACTTCAGGAGTTCCTGACAGTCAAGTCTGATGATGTGGCTGGAAGGACCCGCATGTATGAAAGGATAGTCAAAGGGAATAATATCCTCGAGGCCGGGCTGCCTGAATCATTTAAGGTCCTGATGAAAGAGATGCTGAGCCTGGGGCTCGAGTTCCAACTCATGGAGGACAATAAGGCCTAGCGTAGATGGTTGAAAAGTCAATCGTCTGATCAGTAATAACCAGAGGAAACAAACAGGATTAAAATGAGAGTGGGTATAGAGATATTGTTAATGGTTAATGTGTTGAATCTTATTGCCTTTTAACCGATTTGCCATTTCACTACTCAACCACTGAATCAAATAAAGGAGAAGACATTGGAAGAATTATATAATTTCTTTACGAAGCCGAAAGATCCATCCAGCTATAATGCTGTCAGGATCTCATTGTCATCCCCTGAAAAGATTAGGGAGAGGTCTTACGGTGAGGTCAAGAAACCCGAGACCATTAATTACAGGACCTTTAAACCTGAAAGAGATGGACTATTCTGTTCAAAGATATTCGGTCCCATTAAAGACTATGAATGTAACTGCGGTAAATATAAAAGGATGAAACATCGCGGTATAGTATGTGAGAAATGCGGTGTGGAGGTTATACAGTCCAAGGTTCGCCGTGAAAGGATGGGCCATATCGAATTGGCAGCGCCTGTGGCCCATATATGGTTCTTGAAATGCCTCCCTTCCAAGATAGGAAATCTGCTCGATCTGACCTTAAAAGATCTAGAGAGGGTTCTCTATTTTGAGAATTACATTATTGTAGATCCCAAAGATACCCCTTTGGCTAAGGGCGCACTGCTTACAGATGAACATCTGGCCCGTGCCAGAGAAGACTATGGAGATAGATTTGAAGTGGGTGTTGGCGCGGAAGCTATTCAGTCCATGTTGCGTGAATTAGATCTGGAACAGCTTTCAGAAACACTGAGGGTTGATATGCTGAGTACCAAGTCTGAGGCAAAAAGGAAAAAATTGACAAAGCGCCTGAAGGTAATTGATGCGTTTAATCAATCAAAAAATAGGCCGGAATGGACAATTATGGGTGTTATTCCGGTGCTGCCGCCTGATCTCAGGCCGCTTGTACCATTGGATGGGGGAAGATTCGCCACATCAGATCTGAATGATCTCTATCGAAGAGTAATCAACCGAAATAACAGATTGAAAAGGCTTCTTGAACTCAGCGCGCCGGATATCATTGTCAGGAATGAAAAGAGGATGCTACAGGAATCCGTAGATGTCCTGTTCGATAATGGAAGACGTGGAAAGGTCGTTACCGGCGCTAATAAGCGGCCCTTTAAGTCATTGAGCGATATGCTTAAAGGAAAGCAGGGCAGGTTTCGACAGAATCTGTTGGGGAAACGCGTAGACTATTCCGGTCGATCCGTTATTGTGGTTGGACCTGATCTAAGATTGCATCAATGCGGTCTTCCAAAAAAGATGGCATTGGAGCTGTTTAAGCCCTTTATCTATAATAAACTGGATGAGAAAGGCTTGGCAACGACTATTAAGTCGGCAAAAAAGATGGTGGAAAGGGAGACCCCTGAGGTGTGGGATGCTTTAGATGAGGTTGTAAGGGAGTATTGTATCCTGTTAAACAGGGCTCCCACATTGCACCGATTGGGTATGCAGGCGTTTGAGCCCATTTTAATAGAGGGTAAGGCGA
>JAFDAM010000152.1 GCA_019313825.1 Deltaproteobacteria bacterium | reverse complement strand
GATAGGGGGTATAAGGTGTGACAAATTCTGAACGGCCCAGGAGGTGGGTTAATGACGCCGGTATAAAATGATCATACCTGCCTGCCCCAAGGAACAGCTTGTATTCGGGAGAGATGGCCACTGCGTTGGAAAGGGTTTCCATCAGGGCATTCAGCTCCCACTCGGTTAAGGCAGGCGGGATATCAAGATCTCTTGGCCGCCGGCAGTCATCAGGTATTGTGGAGAAGAGGTCGTCAAGGGTATCCGCTCCCACCACTCTAAGCATTGAAGCTATGTCTTCATCGGTATGAGGGAGATAACGCATTTATGCCACTCCTTCTAAGATTTTGAGATAGGTCTCCTTGTTCATGAGAACATTCAGTTCATCAGGATCACTCTGTTTGATCCGTATAATCCATCCATCCGAGTGCGGGCTTGTATTCACCAATCCGGGCGAATCCTCAAGGGCCGTATTTACTGCAAGGACTTCCCCCCCGATCGGCATATACAGCTCAGCTACTGCCTTGACCGATTCCACTGTTCCAAATTCCTCCCCTTTCCCTAAGACATCTCTGGGCTGGGGCAGTTCCACAAAGACAATGTCTCCAAGCTGATCCTGGGCATAGTCAGTGAGTCCGATTGCTGCTTCATCGTCCTCAATCCTTATCCACTCATGGTCCTCAGTATAGCCCACATCTTCAGGCAAATTCAGTTCGCTGATCTCTTTCATGTTACAACCTCCTTATGTTCCTTATCAAATGTTACACTTTTTTCCTCTCACAGAGTTCACAGAGCCCACAGAGTTTTTTGTTTTTCTTTGCTCCTCCAGATAATCTGTGGGTAAATAATCCAATTCACATTTTATAACGGTTTGATATAATATGATTATTCCACTGATCATCAAACCCTGTTATCTTTTTTAGACAGGATCTACAGGATTCTCAGGATCTTTTGCCTTTCTTGAAGAAAGGAAAAAACATAAATCCCTCTTCGAGGGAGTTCTTTTGGTAATGAAAACACAATGAAGAAACGACTTGATCGTTCGGCAATAATACATTCGACTTCTTTGGCTTTTCTTTCCCGCTGAAAGCGGGATCGCAATTTCTCGGTTTCCTCCGGAAACAGAGAAAGCAATGTATCCAGTCAATCCTGTGAATCCTGTCCAATATAAAATTCAAATTCAGCAGAACCCACAAAATTGTATGAGGAACAGTAAATAATAGCGGTTAACATTTATCTTCAATCGCAAATTATCAATCTACAATATATACGGAACCCTCAAATTGAACCCCTTGTACACTACGAAGGTTTCCACAGACTGAACATCTTCCAAATGGGCCACTTCCTCTGTATAAAATTCTAACAGTTCATACCCTTCCTTCAAAAAAACCACCAAGATCAGATCATACCGGCCTGTCACAACACTTACAGATACGACACCCCTCAATCGGCTGAATTCCTCGCCTTTCTTGACTAAATCCATGGTCTTGAGTTTGACACCGACTATCACCACCCGGTGTCTGGGAACTGATCCTGGATCCACCAGGCCGGAGATTTCTAAAATGCCCGCCTTTTTCAGTTTGCTGACTCGAGATCTGACAGTGTTTTCCGAGAGGGACAATTCCTCGGCGATCTTTTTGAAAGATTTTCTTCCATCTCGAAGATGCTTGATAATGGCAATACTGGTTTCGTCCATTTTCATGAAAAAGGCCCACCTGTTCTTTGAGAAGCTATATTATAAAATGATAGTCAATAATTACTGAAATTGTCAAGTTTATTTTGGTTTTTTCTGATATCCTCAAAATATATTCATAATTTGATTGAAAAAGGTATTTTTTGCTGGATGCTGGATACTTGATACTGGTAGCTGGTCGAAGATCCCGTCTGAGCGGGGATGCAGGATACAAGATGCAGGATGGACGGATGATTGATTCCTGGTTATATTCCTTGCGCCTTACGCCTTCGTCAGATGGATGGGGTGTTTCAATAATCTGCGTAAATTTGCGAAACCTGCCCGCTTGTGCCTCGCAGTGGCAGGCGGGTCTGTGGATGGGATAGGGAGATAGTGAGGAAATGACAAAAAAAATCACCATTATAGGCGGGGGGCCGGGAGGATATGTGGCTGCTATCCGCTCTGCCCAGTTGGGAGCTGAGGTAACCCTTATAGAAGAAGACAGCGTGGGGGGAACCTGTCTAAACCGAGGGTGCATACCTTCCAAAGTTATGAAAAGAACTGCCGAGATCTTAAATGATTTCAAGAGAGCTCAAGAGTTCGGCATCTCGGTAAAGGGTGTTATCAGCCCTGACATGAAGGCCCTCATGGCTAAGAAAGAGACCGTGATTGCAAACCAGACAAAAGGGATACTCAAACTTCTTGATCATAACAGGGTTCGCCTTGTGAAGGGGCATGTACACCTGAGAGGCCCTAACCTTGCTGAGGTGAAACCGGAAAACGGCGAAACAGTTGAAGTCCCCTGGGACAGGCTGATTTTAGCCACGGGGTCCAGACCGCTGAATATCCCATCCTTTCTGTTTGACGGCAAGAGAGTTATCTCGAGCAATGAGGCCCTCAATCTCCAGCAAATTCCTGAATCCATGTTGATTGTGGGCGGGGGAGTAATCGGGTGTGAATTTGGCTTTATCTTCTCATCCCTCGGTTCAAAGGTGACCATAGTCGAGGCGATGGACCGTCTGCTTCCCATTCCATCGGTTGATAAGGATTGCTCCAAGGTTATCCAGCGTGAGATGAAAAAGCGCAAGATCGATTTTATGGTCAACCGGACCGTTGAGAGAGTTGAAAAAGATGGGAGAAAAACCTGTGTGACCATCGGCCCTTCCCATTTTGGCGGGCAACTGAATGAAAAACAGTTGACTCCCCTGACACTCGAGACGGACAAGGTGCTGGTCTGCATAGGACGAGAACCCAATACCGCCAATATCGGCATGGAGACGCTCGGGATTAAAACGGACAAAAAAGGATGGATCTTTGCTGATGAACGAATGCAGACAAATATCCCGGGTGTTTATGCCGTCGGAGACGTACTCGGACCTTCCAAGATAATGCTTGCCCACGTGGCCTCTAAAGAGGGATTGGTTGCCGCTGAAAACGCCATGGATGGAAGGATGGAAATGGACTATAATGTGGTGCCTGGAGCCATATTTACAATGCCGGAAGTAGCCTGTGTGGGACTGACAGAGATCGAGGCTAAGGAAAGGGGTTATAATAT